>JAQGMQ010000521.1 GCA_028292305.1 Rhodoferax sp. | reverse complement strand
CGCCTCGTCCAGGGCCATCAGCTCCTCGACGAGCGAGACGAAGCCGCGGTCCGCCGCCAGGCGCGGGAAATCGACGGGCAGTTCGGGGCACCCAGTGCAGCATCTGGTCCAGCAGGTCGGTGGTGTTCGGCATGCGCCCCTTGAACGACACATGCGGCCAGTCGCTGGCCCAGACCAGGCGGTCGGGCCGCTCCGCGAGCAGCGCCTGCACGTAGGGCAGCATGTCGAGAAACGGCGCAGGCTGGGCCGACATGCGGTAGCCGCACGACAGCTTGACCCAGCAGCGCCCGCCGCGCACCAGCCGCAGCAGCGCCTGAAAACCCGCCTGCTGCACGCCCAGCTCGGGCCGCAGCGAACCCATGTGGTCGATCACCACATCGGTCGGCAGCTTGGCCAATGTCTTTTCCATGTCGGCCAGCGGGGCGCCGCCACCGTCGTCCATCACATGCAGCTGTACATGCCAGCCGCGCGACGCCACGCGCTGCGCCAGGACCGGCATCTCGGCGATCGGGATGGCACCCGCATGGCCGATGTTGTAGCGCACGCCGCGCACACCCAGTGCGTGCAGACGGTCGAGTTCGGCATCGGCCACGTCGGCGCGCAACGCGGCCACCACCCGCGCCGGCCGGCCGATGTCCTGGATGGCGTCGAGGTGGCGCTGGTTGTTGGTGCCATAGCCGCTCGGCTGCACCAGCACCAGGCGGTCCACGTGCAAGGTGTCGAGCAGGTGTTTCAACGTGGCGGGCAGCGCGTCGGGCACATCGAAGCCGCGCGTCGGGGCCGGTGGATATGCGGCGGCGGGGCCGTAGACGTGCACGTGGCAGTCGGTGGTGCCCGGCGGGCAGCGCAGCAGCGGTGGCTTGTGCAGCGGGTCGGGCGGCTGGCACAGCACCAGCGCGGGCTTGACCGTCTCGGCGATGGCGGTGGCGGTGGTCATTCGAACCACTTTTCTTCGCTGAGGATGTACGGCTTCTCCTTGTTCTTCTCCGAGTAGCCGTCGAAGGGTTTGCCTTCGGTGTCGACCCGCGCCAGGATGTCGCTGTCGGGGTCGATGGCGGCGCCCACGCGCAGCATGACCAGCGGTTCGCCCTCCTTCGCCAGGAACCAGTAGTAGGCGAAGGCCGGCACCAGCACGCAGTCGTTCCTGGCCACGTCGCGGGTCTCGCCGCGCGGGCCATGGAAGGTGGCGGCGCCCTGCATCACCACGAAGAGATGGTCTTCGTTGGAATGCGCGTGGATCTCGTTTTCGCCGCCGCTGGCGTAGGTCTTCAGCACCACGTTCATGTAGCGCGAAGCGGCCAGCACCGAGTTCGTCCGCCCCTGCAACGGCAGCTTGCCGCGGATGTGGAAGAAGCTCGGCACTTTGGACTGGGCCATGCGGTCCATCTCCTGGCGCCACTCGGCCGCGCTGTTGGCGATGGGGGCGAATTGCGGCGCGGATTTCTTCTCTAGGGTTTCCATGGGTCTTCCTTTCAGGGTTGGTGGTGTTTTGCCGAGGCAACGCCGCGACGCCAGCCTGGCCATCCAAGGCCATTGCAGGCAGCCGCGGGCGGAGTTGCCCCTGGCTGGTTACTGGATCTTGATTTCCGCCTGCGTGATGGCCTTCTGCCACTTGACGGTTTCGGTCTGCATGAAGCCGCGGAAGGCGGCGGCCGGCACCATGTCGGGCAGCAGCCCCACCGCGTCCAGCTTCTCGCGCACATCGGGCAGTTCGAGTGCGCGGGCCACTTCGGCGCCGAGCAGGCGGGTGATCGGCTCGGGCGTACCGCGCGGTGCGACCAGGCCCATCCACACGGCGACGTCGAAGCCATGCAGCCCGGCCTCGCTGGCCACCGACGGCAGCTCGGGCAACACCGGAATGCGCTTGTCGCCCAGCGTGGCCAGGGCGCGGAACTTGCCGCTCTGGATGTGCGGCAACGCGGCCGAGACGCCGTCGATGATGTAGGTCACGTCGTTCGACAACAGGCCCTGCACCGTGCCGGCACTGCCCTTGTAGGCCACGCTCAGGATGTTCAGGCCCAACGCGTTCTTGATGATCTCGCCGCCCAGCTGCGTGGTCACGGTGCCATAGCCGAAGCTGACCTTGCCGGGCTGCGCCTTCGCTTGTGCGATCACGTCTTTCAGGGTGTGCGGCCCCGCGCTGGAGGTGACCACGATCAGCGGCGAGATCGCCATCTTGGCGATGGGCTCGAAGTCCTTCACCGGGTCGTAGGGCAGCTTGCTGTAGAGCGCCTGGTTCATGACCAGTGTGCTGTCGATGGCCAGCAGCAAGGTGTAGCCGTCGGGCGCGGCCTTGGCCACCACGTCGGCGCCGATGATGGTGTTGGCGCCGGGCTTGTTGTCGACGATCACCGCCTGGCCCAGACGCTCCGTCAGCTTCTGCCCGACCACACGCGCCAGGATGTCGGTCGGCCCGCCCGCCGGGAACGGCACCACCAACCGAATGGGACGTTGCGGATAGGGCGCCGGCTGGGCCGCCGCATCGGGTGTCGTGGCGCTGAGCAAGGCCCAGCACGCCAGCGCGGTAAGGATCGGTTGCATCGACATGGGTTTGTCTCCGTGGTCTTTGGTGTGCTGGCCTCTGCCGGACCAGCTGCGGTGATTCTAGGAACCGGTGGCGCCAGCTCAAGCCGGCCACGTCTATTGGCTGTATGTGAAAACCGAATATGGCTGCGAAGCCGACCACCCCACGCCTGGCGTGCACCCCGAAAGACGGCCGCTCCCCGTTAGCTGAATACAGCGTATAGACGGCGCCGTATTGCCCGTCGAAGTGGGCGCTCGAACAATGCACGCAACCCGGGAGCCGACCGGGACTGCGACATCACCAGGAGACAAAAGTGCAAAGCACCCTACACCCGTCGGGCCAGGCGGCTCCGCTTCCGCTGGCCGCCGTCTTCACCAACACGCGGGCCCGGCTCGGCGTGCTGCTGCCGTCGGGCAACCGGCTCGCCGAACCGCAATTCACCGCCATGCTGCCGCGCGGAGTGACGATGCACACCACGCGGCTGCGCCTGACCGGCAGCACCGAGCCCGAGCTGCTGAAGATGGCCGAGGGGGTGGAAGAAGCCGTGTCGCTGGTGGCCGATGCGCGGGTGGACCTGGTGCTGTTCCATTGCACCGCGGTGTCGACCTTCAGCCCCGCGTTCGAGCGCGACGTGCTGGCCCGCATGCGCCGCGCAAGCGGCGTGCCGGTGACGGCCACCTCCGAGGCGCTGGTGGCCGCGCTGCAAGCCGTGGGCGCCCGCACCATCGTCATGCTGTCGCCCTACATCGACGCCATCAACCAGCGCGAGGCGGCCTACCTGCGGGCGGCGGGCTTCGAGGTCGCGTTTCTCGGCGGCCTGTCGCTGAACGACGCGGACGCGATGTCCGCCGTCACCCCGGCGCAGTGGAAGGAATTCGCACTGTCGCACCGGCATGCCGATGCGGATGCCTACCTCATCAGTTGCACGACGGTGCGGGCCACCGAAGTCGCCGAAGAACTGGAACAGCTGCTGGGCAAACCGGTGGTGACCAGCAACACCGCGGCGGTGTGGCACTGCCTGCGGACCTTGGGCCTGCACGACACACCGGCGGGTTTCGGCCGGCTGTTCCTGCGTTGAGCCAAACCCGCCGCCGAAAAACTGGAGACAACACCATGATCAAGACGATCCGCAATGCACTGGCGTTTGGTTTCACCGCCTGCCTGGCCCTGGCCATGCCCGCCGCCGCGCAACCCGCGCCCTACCCCAACAAACCCATACGGCTGGTGGTGCCCTTCCCGCCGGGCGGGCCGGCCGACACGCTGGGCCGCGTCATCGCACAGAGCCTCACGGAGAGCCTGGGCCAGGCGGTGATGGTCGACAACAAGCCTGGCGCCAGCACCATCATCGGCGCCGATTTCGTGGCCAAGTCGGCACCCGATGGCTACACCCTGCTGCTGGCCATCGACGCCACGCTGACCATGAACAAGGCCTTGTTCACCAAGCTGCCCTATGACCCCGACAAGGATTTCGCACCCATCGGTCTGGTGGCCGAAGTGCCGACCATGATCGCCGTGAACGCGGCCTTCCCGGCCACCACGCTGGCGCAACTGCTGGACATGGCACGCCAGCGCCCGGGCGAGATCCAGTTCGCCACCGGCGCCGTGACCATGCAGGCCGCGGGCGAGCTGCTCAACCAGATGGCCAGCGTCAAGATGGTGCCTGTGCAGTACAAGGGGGGCGGCACCACCATCATGGCGGTGATGGGGGGCGAGATACCGGTGACGATCGAGTCCGCGGCCGGTGTCATCGCCAACCTCAAGACCGGCCGGGTGCGCGCCCTGGCCGTGGCCGGGCCGACCCGGCTGCGCGCCGCGCCCGATGTGCCCACCGCCTCCGAGGCCGGGGTGCCGGGCTTCAACGTGCCGGTGTGGCAAAGCCTGGTCGCGCCAGCGGGCACGCCGCGCCCCATCATCGACCGGCTGAATGCCGAGCTGCAACGCACGCTGGCCCTGCCCGCCACCCGCGAAAAGCTGGAGACCGCGGGCATGCTGCCGCGCCCGAGCACGCCCGAAGAACTGGCGTTGTACATCCAGTCGGAAACCAGGAAGTGGGGCACGCTGATCAAGGACATCGGTCTGAAGATCAACTGAACACGCACCACACCCGCATCTGTTTCATCCACAACCCAGCCATTCAAGCCGGAGATCTTCATGCCCGTGACCGCACCCGATTCCTCACTCGTTGACAAACTGGTCTTCGCCAACCGCATTCTTTACGACCAGGGCGTGGTCGATGGCCTGGGCCACGCCAGCGTACGCCACGACACCGTACCGGACGTGTTCCTGCTGTCGTGCAACCGTGCGCCGGGTCTGTGCCGGCGCCAGGACATCGTCTGTTACGACCTCGACGGGCAGGCCGTTACGGAGACGGCGCAACGGTCGTACCTGGAACGCTTCATCCACGCGGAAATTTACCGCGCGCGGCCCGACGTGGTAGCCGTGGTGCACAGCCATTCGCCCAGCGTGATCCCTTTTGCCATCACGCAGAAGGACTTGCGGCCGGTGTTCCACATGTCGGGCTTTCTGGGCGAGGGCTCGGCGCGGTTCGAGATCCGCGATGCCGGCGGCAACACCGACATGCTGGTCAGCAGCAGTTACCTCGGCCAGGCGCTGGCGCGCTCGCTCGGTGGCAAGAGCTGCGTGCTGATGCGCGGCCATGGCTCGACCGTGGTGGGCACGTCGCTGGAACAGGCGGTGTACCGGGCCATCTATGCCGAGATCAACGCCAAGCTGCAGTTGGCGGCACACGGCCTTGGCCCCATCACCTTCCTCAACGAAGAAGAGGCGCAGCTTGCCGCCGCTGCCAACGACACGCAGATTCCGCGGTCATGGAACCTGTGGGTGCAGCGGCTCGGCAGCTTCGACATGGACTGACATCCGCTTCGTTCACTGCAGCATCGACATTCAACCAGGAGACACAAATTGGCTCACCCGCTTCGCGTAGGCATCGTCACGCCCGCCTTCTTCTACATGCCGACCTGGGCCGCGGCCGAAAAAGGCTGGTATGCCGAGCTTGGCCTGGACGTCGAAATCATCGACAAGGGCGGCATCGACGCCGTCACCAAGGGCCTTCTGGAAGGGCAGCTGGACATCGGCATCGGCTCGCCAGAACATGTGATCCACAACGTGGAAGCCGGCGGCCCGTTGCGCATGGTGGGCGGCAACGTGAACCGCCTCACCCATTCGCTGATCACGCAGCCCGAGATCAGGACGCTGGAAGACCTGCGCGGCAAGACCATCGGTGTGTCGGCACTCAGCGGGGGCACGTCTTCCCTGTTCGTGCACATCCTGGAGCGGGCCGGCCTGAAGTACCCCGGCGACTACACCATGGTCGAAGCTGGCCCGGTGCCGCCGCGGCATAAGAAACTGATGGCCCGCGAGATCGACGCTGGCATGCAGACCGACCCGCACAACTACATGGCCGAAGACGCCGGGCTGACCAACCTGGGTGCGGTGGTCGACTGGATTCCCTACTTCCAGTTCAACGCCATCAATGTGCGCAATGACTGGGCCGAGGCCCACCGCCAGGTGCTCGAGCGGTTCCTTGCGGCATCGATCCAGGCCTCGCAGTGGGTGTTTCAACACCGCACCGAGGCGGTGGCGATGGCGCATCGAAAGATGGACGTGGAGCGCCGTTATGCCGAGCGCGCCTGGGACGACCACGCCAGCATCGACGCCGTGCCGCTGGACCTGCAC
>JAQGMQ010000518.1 GCA_028292305.1 Rhodoferax sp. | reverse complement strand
GCCGACGCGAATCGTCTTCGTGCCGGCCGCCACGTGGCCGATGACCACGGCGGTGGCGGCACTGGCGATGCCGGGCATGCCGTGGTGTTCGGCGAGCCAATAACGGCGGTAGCCCCAGGACTCGGCATGCTGGGCCAGGTCGAGCGTGTTGCGGAACGACTGGCCGGCGGTGCCGCCTTCCACGATGGGGGCGAGGTCGAGTACGGAGAACGGGATCATGGCGTGGGCGCTTTTCTGCGCACGGGGGCGCTGTGTCGTGGAGTCGTGCGTTGGTTGGCGTGAAGCGCAAGGGCGTTGGCTCGGTCAACGCCAGGCCTTGCTGTGCCGGCCCCCTACCTGCGGGGCGAATGACGCAAAACCAAGAGGGCGATGCTAAGCCCCGGCCTCGACAGGCGTTGCGCGCCCCAGCCAAGCCCCTGCCGGCATCCCTAGCAATCGGTCCCCTCGCTGCGCTGCGGGCGCGCTTGTGTTCCGGCGCGCGGCTCAGATGAAGACGTCGATGGCATGGCCCAGCAGCGAGGCACCCACGGCCGCATAACCCAGCACGTCGCCCGCGGCGTCTTCGGCGGCATCGACCGCACTCGAGACGGCGCTGGACACGCTGCCGCCCACCCCCTGCACGGCGTCGACCGCGGCATCGCCCACGGCCTGCACCACGCCCGTGACGGCGCCGCCCACCGCGCCGCAGCCCGCGTCGGACAAGCCGGTGAGCTTGCCCAAGCCGCCAGCGCTGATGGTGCACAACGTCTTGGCGGCATCACCCGCCGTGGTCGCCACCGCCTTGACCACGGACTTGGCCGATGTCGAGGCCGTGGCCGAGGCGGCTGTGCGGGCTAGGGCGTTGGCGGACGAGAGGGCGGGAATACGGACCACGGCAAATCTCCTGGCTTGACCGGGCAAATGATCCATTCGGAGTAATTTGAATCGTCAGCGCAATCTGGAATATGCGCAATGTATCGGCGGTCCGTGTATGAACTGGAGAAGTATTTATCAGCTTTACGAGAATCAGTGGTTTCGGGCAGTGATGGATCGAATGGTATTCAGAAATGATGCAAGACGGAAATAAAGTATCTCGATTGGTACATAAAAAGTTTTTAAAATCTGAACATTCTTCAGGCACGGCGCACCGGCGTCCTTTTGAAGTGCCCGGAGAATTTGGCCCGCGTCGGAGGTTTTGGATTTTTTGATTTGTATGTGTTTGGGTACGGCGAAGGCTATTTGTATCTGGTATTTAATTTATCGCCGGGTTTGAATCTGGTCTGTCGATATTTGGTTAACGGAATATGTCTGAATTAGAATAGGCCGGTTTTAATGCGATTCATCTGCCGATTCAGCGGAAGGCCAAAAACTAATATCTGTTCATCCATCCCAACCCAAGGAGATCAGCATGAACGGAATCAGCTCAATATCCGCGTGGAACGGCGTGCCCAACGCCGCCCAGACCCCGAAGGCGCAAGGCAGCTACCAGGCCAACGCCGCCACTTACGGGCCAGCGGTGGCCTCGGTCATGGGCCTGGCCAGCGCCGCTGGCGACTCGGTCGGCACGGTGTGTTCTTTCAGCGCCGAGAGCCTCGAGCGGCTGGGCGAAGCGGCCAAGTCGGGCTTCAGTGCCGCCACCGGCGCGGTGGGCGATGCCGTCACCGACGCCGGCACCGCCATCGGTGGTGTGGTCGACAGCGTGGAGCAGGGCTGGTCGGACTTCAGCCACGGCGTGTCGACGCTGGTGGACGAGGGCCTGGCCGCGGTCGAAGGCGCGGGCAGCAGCCTCGCCAGCAAAGCCGAAAGCATGGTCGACAGTGTCGAGAGCGCCGTGGACTCAGCGGCGTCATCGGTGGGTGACGCATTCACCTCGGTCGCCGACAGCATCGGTAGCGCGGCCAGCAACGCGGCGGCCTACCTGACGTTGGGCGCGGCCACGGGCCGGCAACTTCTGTCGGAAATTGCGTGATGCCTGCCCCCCGCATCCTCGCGTCGGCGGCCGCCAGGGGTAGCGCCAGGCTCGGCGCGCTGTTGGTGGCCCTGGTGTCGCAATCCGGCTGCGCCGTGGTCGGCCCCGACCCGACCTGGGAACTGTTCAAGGCCGCGGGCGGGCTGGCCGCCACGGCCGTGGCCTTCGGGCCGAGCCAGGCCAGCCAGACCGTCTACCACCTGCACGCCACGTTCCGCGACGTCTGCATCGAATACAACCCGCAGACCCAGGTCAGCGACGTGGTGCCCACGCTGCAGGCCGAGCTGCGCAGCCACGGCGTTGAAAGCCGGGTGTTCGAACGCTTCACCACGCCGCCGCAATGCGACATCTGGCTGCGCTACACGGCCGATGTCGACTGGGGCATTCCCCCTTTCAGCGACCGCTACAAGCCCTATGTGCAGGCCGCCGCGCTGACCCTGCAAAAGACCAACGGCATGGTGCTCTCCAGCAGCCAGTACCAGCTCGACACCGCCATGGGCGTGGGCAAGTGGGCGCCGACCCGCGAGAAGTTGTCGCCCGTGGTCACGGCGCTGATCACCGGTTTCCAGAACTGAAAGACGCT
>JAQGMQ010000490.1 GCA_028292305.1 Rhodoferax sp. | reverse complement strand
GCACGCAAGCACGGCATGCAAGTCGTCACCATCCCGGCCTCGCCGTAGTCACAGGGCTATATGCAAGGATCTTTATTAGCGGCTTTGGCTTTATTCGGGTTCCTGGGTAGGGTTAGGGTGAGGGTCGACGTGGCGCGCAGGGGCGCCAATCACCCCCCTCACCCCAGCCCTCTCCGCACGCGGGAGAGTCTTATGCAGCGCATGCCGCTGCCGGCTTGCGCCCCGGAACCGAAGAAAACGCGACTTCAGTCGAGTTGTTATATGCCGCAATCGCAATTAACAACGCTGATCTTATTCAGGTTCCTGGGTAGGGAGTAATACCGGCGCAACCAACAGCCAGCCGCGTCAACCGACGTTGACAATCAACCGGACTGACGACCGAACCAGCCCCTTCAAACAGGCTTAGGGCGAACGGCGGGCGGGAGATGCGTCGCAAGCTCGGCAAAAACAAGCGCCCTACGACCGAATCAACTGCCCATTCTCAATCCTCACCCGATCCCCTACCCGCAAATCAACCCCACCCCCCACATCGAACGCCCGGTAAGCCCCGTTATCCAGCTGCACCGAAACGCGGTACACCTCCCGCACCTCGGGCCCACTTCGGTTCTTCTCGATGGCGTTACCCGCCACAGCCCCGCCGATGGCGCCCGCGGCCGTTGCCGCACTGCGACCGAAACCGCCGCCGATCTGATTGCCCAACACGGCGCCGGCCACACCGCCGATGATCGCGCCGGCACCGCTGCCGCGCGGTTTTTCTTCGGTGCGGACGACGTCGATCTGCGTCACCCGTCCGAACTCGGCGATCTGCACGGGCTGGGCGGGCACGGCATAACCTTGTTGCGTGGACTGCACCGGGTAGGACGTCTGGTTGGGATAGCTGTTGTCGGAATAGGCCGGCTGCGTGCTGCACGCGGCCAGGCTGGCGACCAGGGTGACGGCCGCCACACAGGTGCCCAGGCTGCGCAGGCGCGCGTTGGTGCGGGTGGGGTGAACGGCTGAATGGTTGTTTTGCTGCATGGCTGGCTCCTGTGAAGTAAATACAGCAGGGTCCCCCGTGGCGCCGTGGCTCGTGTTTATGAGCCCGGCACGCGGTCGTTCCCCGCTTGTTACCATTGAACGCTGCGCGGCGGACTTCGCGCCACAGGCAAGAACGCCTTGGGCTGTGGGTCGGCCCGATAGCCTGCCGTAGGACCACGCCGACACCAGCCAATCATCACCGTGTTTTCAGCCCAAAACTGGTGCATCAACGGCCACTGGCGGCGGGCACCGCGCACCGGATTAGGCAGTGCCGCAGCCACCGCCAAAAATAATGGCCGCGTGCAGCGAAATGGCGGTCCGTCTGCTTGCACATGGCCGAAATTCGGAGCAAGCTTTCTCTCATCTGGCCGCTTTTCGGCCAGGTGGATGTAATGGGAGCCGATCATGCGCACCGCCAGAATCTGGGCCACGAAGTTGTGGGCCTTCTGTATCGTTTCCCTCGCGCTGGCCGTGCAGGCCCAGGCCGCCACCGTGCAGGCGCCGCCCGCGCAAGCCATGATCGACGCGTTGACCCGCGCCAATGCCGCGGTGGTGGGCGTGCAGGTGACGGCGGCCGAGGGCGCGCGGTCGGCCGAATCGCTGGGCAAGCAGCGCCAGGGTTCGGGCGTGGTGATCGGGCCGGACGGGCTGATCCTCACCATCGGCTACCTGATCCTGGAGGCCGAGAACATCCAGATCGTGACCCAGGACAACAAGACCTTGCCGGCCCAGGCCGTGGCCTATGACCTCGCCACCGGCTTCGGCCTGATCAAGCCTTTGCTGCCCCTGCGCGGCATCACGCCGGTGCCGCTGGGCGACACCAGCGACGTGTCGCCGGGCACGGTGCTGATGGCCGCCACCGGCGGTGAAGGCGGCGACGTGAACATGACGCAGCTGGTCAGCCAGCGGCCGTTCTCGGGCTACTGGGAATACTTCATCGAGTCGGCGCTGTTCACCAGTCCGCCGATCGAAAACCACTCGGGTGCGCCGCTGTTCAACCAGCGCGGCGAGCTGATCGGCGTGGGCAGCCTGCTGGTGCTCGACGCGATGGGCGACAAGCGGCGCTTCCCCGGCAACATGTTCGTGCCGGTGACGCTGCTCAAGCCCATCCTCGCCGAATTGCAGCAGACCGGCAGCAGCAAACTCAGCCGCCGCCCGTGGCTGGGCCTGACGTCCACCGAACAGGGTGGCCGGGTGCAGGTGCTCCAAGTCAACAAGGAAGGACCGGCCGAAAGCGCGGGCCTGCAGCCCGGCGATCTGGTGCTGGCCGTGGACGGCGCCAAGGTCGACTCGCTCGAATCGTTCTACAAGAAGCTCTGGGCGCACAGCGAGCCCGACGCGGACGTGCAGCTGACGGTGCTGCAGGGCGCGGACATCAAGACCATCGTGCTGAGGGCGACCGACCGCATGCGCACGATGCGCAAGCCCGCGGGGATCTAGGACTCCCGCAGTGCACTCCCTCCCCTTCCGGGGAAGGGCTGGAATGGGGACTGGCGGGGATGGCAGCTTGCGGGTCCGCTGGCGCGTCGTGCCCCCATGCCGGCCTTTCCCCGGAAGGGCAAGGCGCAAGTCAGCAGATGCTGAACCGCGGGGCCTGACCCGCGATCAGCCGGCTACTACCACCACACTTCCATCTGCACGCCGAACGCGGTCGCCTTGGTGCGGCCATTCGCGCCGAAGCTGGTGGCGTTGGCGGCGCTGGCGGCGTCGTTCCAGTTGGCGCGGGTCAGGTAGACGCGGAACTCGGGGCGGGTCCAGAAGTCGGTGTTGGGCGAGAACGCGACCGCGGCGGTGGCCTTGTAGAGGCGTTGCTTTTCCTGGTCTTCGATCTTGCGCGAGGTCAGGCCGACTTCGCCGAGCAGCTTCACCTGTTTGGCGATGCCATAACTCATGCGGCCGCCGAGCGACAGGTCGGTGGTCTTCACGCCGTCCAGCGGGCCGCTGTCGGGGGTGGCCGTCTGGTAGCCCATCAAGGCCTGGCCGCCGAGCTTGCCCGACTGCCAGCTGATGGCTTCGATCACACGCAACTGCTTGGCGCCGGCCTGGGCCACACCTGCCTGGTCGAGGTTGTAGAACTTGCCGCGGATGTCGGCATGGCCGGTCGAGGCCTGCACGAAGAACGAGTTGTTGAAACCGGGGGCGATGAAGTTCTTCTGGTTGTGCAGCAGGCCCAGTGCCGCGCCCTTTTTGCCGAGTGCATAGGTGCCGCCGATCACGCCGCCGGTCAGGTTCAGCTTGCCGCCCGGGTTGGTGGGGATGTCGACGATCTGGAAGTTGGCGCGCTTGCCGTTGTTGTTGGTCGGGTTGGTGGCGCTGATCTTGTTGTTCTTGTTGTCGCTGTTGCCGTCGGTGTAGATGCCCACGTTCAGCTTGGCGGCGCTGCCCAGCAAGATGCCGTCGACGACGTCGCCGTAGTTGTAGCCGTCTTCCATGACCCAGTTGTCGACGATGTGCACGTCTTCGATGCGGTGAAAGCGCTGGCCGGCCCAGAAGCTCATCTCGGGCGCAAACGCCAGGCCGGTCATGTACGAATAGATCTGTGCCGTGCCGGTGTCGCCGTTGTAGATCTTGGGCATGTAGAACACACCCCATTTCAGGCCTTCGCCGAGGTCGAATTTCTTGCGGATGCCGAACTCGACGTAGTTGTCGCCTTCGTTGCCGAGCCGGTACTTTTGCAGGTCGCCGCCGAGTGCGTAGCCGCCCTTCGGTGCGTTGCCGCTGGCGCTGTAGAAGCCGCCGCGGCCGTAGCCTTCGAACTCCAGGCCGAGCGCGTCGCCGGCCTTCTTGGCGATGGCCTTGGCGCTGGTGGAGTCATTGGCCTCGGTGGGCGCGTCTTGCGCCATCACGTGGCTGGCGAAGCACAGCGCAGAGGCGGCCAGTGCGATGGTCTTGAGTCTTTTGGATTTCATGGGGTCTCCTGTCGAGTGGAACAGCGGGCGGTGGAAATGCCGCGGCCAGGGGGCCGCGACGGGGGGAACAAAGGGGAGGCGTGAAGGGGGAACGGAAGGCAGAAGGCGCGGCGCTTTTCGGGCACGCCGGCCGGCGGCGCCGCTACAGCAGAAAGCGCAGGCGGCGCAGCAGTTCGCCGGGCCTGAAGCTGCGCAGGTCGGGCAGTACCACGTCGGCCTGGTGCAGCACGGCGGCGTCGCCGATGCCTACCGCCACCATGCCGGCAGCCTTGATCGCCTGCACACCCGCCACCGCGTCTTCGATGCCGATGCAGCGTGCCGGCACCACGCCGAGTGCGCTGGCCGCGCTGAGGAAGATCTCCGGGTCGGGCTTGCCGCGGGCGATGCGCTGCACATCGACCACGTGGTCGAAGGCCCCGGTGATGCCGAGCCGCTCCAGCACGGTGGCGGCGTTCTGGCTGGCCGAGGCCAGCGCAATCCCCCAGCCGGCCGACCGCACGGCCGCCAGC
>JAQGMQ010000477.1 GCA_028292305.1 Rhodoferax sp. | reverse complement strand
CATCTTCTTGGCGGCGTCGGTCACCGCGGGGCCGTAGGCCGACATCTTCACGTAGCCGTCCTTCAGACCGCCGCGCAGGAAGTTCGGGTGCGGCTTGCCGGCTTGTGCCGCGTCGATGATGGTGGTGTAGGCCGTAAGCCAGTTCCATTCGGCGCCGGTGAGGTAGGCATTCGGTGCCAGCTTGGCCTGGCTGGCGTGGTAGCCGCAGACCATCTTGCCGCGCTTGGCCGCGGTCTCGACGATGACCTTGGGGCCGTCGACGTGCATGGTGAACACGTCGCAGCCCTGGTCGGCCAGGCTGTTGGTGGCCTCGGCCTCCTTGACGGGCTTGCTCCAGTCGCCGGTGAAGATGACCGTGGTCGTGATGTCCGGATGCACCGAGCGCGCGCCCAGCGTGAACGCGTTGATGTTGCGCAGCACCTGCGGGATCGGCTTGGCCGCGACGAAGGCAATCTTGTTGCTCTTGGTCATGTGGCCGGCGATCACGCCGTTCAGGTACTGGCATTCGTCGATGTAGCCGAAGAAGCTGCCCGCGTTCTTCGGGTGTTTGCCTTCGGTCCACATGCCGCCGCAATGCGAGAAGCGCACGTCGGGGTACTTGGCGGCCACGGCCAGCAGGTGCGGGTCGAAGTAGCCGAACGAGGTGGGGAACAACAGCTTGGCGCCGTCCTGCTGGATCATGCCGGTCATGGTCTTCTGCACGGCCGCGGTCTCGGGCACGTTTTCTTCCTCGACCACTTTCACGCCGGGCATCTTCTTGACTTCGGCCGCGGCTTGCGCGTGGGCCTGGTTGTAGCCGTAGTCGTCACGCGGGCCGACGTAGATCACGCCCACGGTGAGCGGCGCCTGCGCCTGGGCCAGCCCGCTCCATGCGCCGAGCGTGCCGGTGGCGCCCAGGGCGGCGAGGGTTTTGAGAGAGTCGCGGCGGTTGGGGTGCAAAAGGCTCATGGGGTTCTCCGGGTCGATGAAAGGGGTGGATCAAAACGGTGCGAAATGCAAGCTGGCGACCTTGGATACAAGGTGGGACGCAAATTCTGTGCCGGTCTGTCAGGCCATCAGGCTCACATGGGCGGCGACCACCTTCCAGCCTTTTTCGGTACGCAGCCAGGTCTGGCTTTGCCGGCCGGTGCGCTCGCTGCCCGCCCGCTGGAACTCGATGTTGGCGGTGGCGAAGTCGTAGCCATAGGTGGTGATCACGGTGTTCAGCACGGTGCGCGCGCCCTGTGCCGGGCGTGCGGCGCGGAAGGCCTGGATGGCTTCGAAGCCGTACAGGTTTTCACCCACGCCGTAACGCAGCGTGTGCGGGCTGTTCCAGAACAGGGCGTCGAGCACCTCGACCTTGTTGTTGACCAGTGCGTCTTCGTATTCGGCGAACACCGCCTTGACTTCGGCGACGACTTTGGGAATGTTGGTCATGTGCAGCATGCTGAGACGTCTCCGTTCAGTTCAGGAAAATGAGCAGGCACCCACCGGTGCACGCACGGTGCCGCCGGCTTCGAGCGCGGCGGCCACGCGCAGCACCAGGTCTTCGCGCCAGGGTGCGCCGATCACCTGCACCCCGATCGGCAGGTGCGGCAGCTTCGGGTCCATGCCCCACACCGGCACCGCGCACACCGGCAGGCCGATGCACGAAATGGGTTGGGTCAGGAGCCCCATGCTGGGGCGCAACGGCAGCGTGCGGCCGTTGATCTCGAAGGTCTCGGTGCCGATGCGCGTGGCGGCGCAGGGCGTGGCCGGCGCCAGCAGGATGTCGAAGTGCTCGAACACCTGCGCCACGGCCTGCGCATAGGCGCGGCGCACCCGTTGTGCGCGGGCCACCCAGGCCGCGGGCAGCAGCGCACCGGCCAGGAAACGGTCGCGCGACAGCGGCTCGAAATCATCCGGCCGCGTCCGCAGGTTGTGCAGATGCAGGGCGCCGGCTTCCGAGTTGGTGATGAGAAACGCGGCGGCGCGGCCCGCCTCCACCATCGGCAACTCGACGCGCTCGACCGCCGACAGCGCATCGGCCACCTGGCGCAAGGCGGCCAGCGCCTCCGGCTGCGCGTTGCGCTCGAAGTAGCCGCCGAGCACGCCGATGCGCAGGCCTCGTGTGCCCAAGCCCAACTGCGCGAAAGTAGGTTCGATGGCGCGCTGGGCCGCCCCCGGGTCGTAACCCGGGGCGGCTGTGCCCGCACCGGCCTCGGGCCCCTGCATCGCGTCATAACTCAGCGCCAGGTCGCGGGTGGAACGGGCAAACGGGCCGAGATGGTCCAGGCTCGAGATGAACGGAAAACTGCCGGTGCGCGGCAGGCGCCCGAAGGTCGGCTTCAGGCCGAAGATGCCGCACAGCGACGACGGCACGCGGATCGAGCCATTGGTGTCCGAGCCCAGCGTGATCGGCACCTGCCCCGCCGCCACCGCCGCGCCCGAGCCGCCCGACGATCCCCCTGCGATGCGCGCCATGTCGTGCGGGTTGCGCACCGGGCCTTCGTGGCTGTTCTCGGTGGTGAAGCCGTAGGCGTATTCGTCCATGTTGAGCCCGCCGACCAGCACCGCGCCGGCGGCCTCCATGCGCTGCACCAGCACGGCATCGGCCGTGGCGGGGGCGCTGTCGCGTTCGATCTTCGAGCCGGCCAGGGTGTTCAGCCCGGCGATGTCGAACAGGTTCTTGACCGCGAACGGCACGCCGAGCAGGGGTAGGTCGCGCAACGGGCCATCGGGCTCGGCCGCAAGCTGCGCGTCCAGCCCGGCGGCGCGCAGCAGCGCCCGGTCGCGCACCACGTCGGTGAAGGCATTCACCCGGCCGTCGGTCGCGTCGATGCGCGCCAGGCAGGCGCGGGTGAGCGTGGTGGCGCTGATCTCGCGGTGGCGCACGGCCGAGGCCATGGCCGCCGCGTCGAGCCTGAAGAGTTCCGGCGCTTCAGTCATGCGCTCGCCTTGGCAACACCAGGCACGATCGGCGTGAAGTGCACCGCGGCTTCGTCATGCGGCACGAGTTCGGTCGCGTCCACCAGCGCCGCCATGTCGGCCGCCAGCGCGAAGTAGCGCAACACGCCGGGCCGGTGCGCCGCCGCGATGGGCAAGTCAAGCGCCGATGACGCCGCATCCACATAGGCCTCGACCTGCGCCGCGTTCATCGCCGCACCTCGCGTTGGAAGATCTCCAGGCTGAGTTTCTTGGCGCTGATGAAGCTGGGCTCGGACAGGGTCTCCACCGTGCGCGGACGCGGATCGTCGTAGCTCAGGATCTCGGCCACGCGGGTCGGCCGCTTGGTCAGCAGCAGCACCTGGTCGGCCAGATACACGGCCTCTTCGAGATCGTGCGAGACCAGCAGCATGGTGGTGCCGGTCTGCATGAACACTTCCTGGAGCTTCTCGCGGATGAACAGCGTCATCTCGAAATCGAGCGCCGAAAACGGCTCGTCGAGAAACAGCACTTCCGGCCCGGGCGCCAGTGCCCGCATGATCGACGCCGTCTGCTGCTGACCGCCCGACAGCTCATACGGAAAGCGGTTCAGGTCGAACTTCACGTCGAACGAGGCCACCAGCTCGGCCATGCGCCGGTCGACCTCGGCCTTGCTGCGGCCTTCGAGCTTCAGCGGATAGGCGATGTTGTCGATGGTGCGCATCCACGGGAACATGGCCTCGCGGTAGTTCTGGAACACGTAGCCGATCTTGGTGTCCTTCAGGCTCTTGCCGTCGAACAGGATCTGGCCGGAGTCGATCGGGATCAACCCGGCGATCATGTTGATCAGCGTGCTCTTGCCGCAGCCGTTCGGCCCGAACACCGACACGATCTTGTGCTTCGGAATGTCGAGATCGAAGTTTTCGTACAGCGGCCAGCCGGCAAAGTATTTGGTAAGTCCGCGGATGGTGATATGCGTGCCGGCCGGGCCGGGCTGGTAGGGGCGCGTGGGCACGTCGGCGAACACGGGGCCGTTGAGTACAGCGTTCATCGTCCACTCCAATGCACAATTTTGCGTTCGGCCACCAGGAACAAGATGTTGAGCGCATAACCCAGCGCGCCCGCCGCCAGAATCGCCGCGTACATGCTCTTCACGTTGAGCACCTGCTGCGCGTCGATGATGCGATGGCCCAGGCCGTTGTCGGAGCCGATGAACATCTCGGCCACGATCACGATCACCAGCGCCATCGACACCGCGGAGCGCAGGCCCACGAAGGTCGGCTGCAGGCTTTCCCAGATCAGCACGTCCTTGAAGATCTGCCAGCGCGAGGCGCCCATCACCTTGGCCGCCATCACACGTTGCTTGCGCGCGTTCATCACACCGTAGGCGCTGTTGAAGACCACGATGAGGAAGGCGCCGAACGCCGCGATCGCCACCTTGTTCACGTCCGACACGCCGAAGATCAGCAGGAACAGCGGGATCAGCGCCGACGATGGCGTGGAGCGAAAGAAGTCGATCAGGAACTCGACGCTGCGGTAGGCCTTTTCGTTGCTGCCCAGCAGCACGCCCAGCGGCACGCCGACCACGCCCGCAATCAGGAAGGCCTGCAGCGTGCGCCACACCGTCACGCCGAAATCGAGCAGCAGCGGCCCGCCGGCCAGGCCGGTAATCAGCGTCAGCACCGTGGCCCCGGGCGTGGGCAACAGGATCGGCTTGATGAAGCCGAGCCGCACCACCAGGTCCCAGATGATGAAGAGCACGATGGGCCCGACGAAGGGCAGGAACTTGTCCCAGGCCGGCTTCTTGGGCACGGCGGATGCGGCAGCTGCAGCGGTTGCACCTGCCTTGGGCGGCGCCCAGGCGGTGACGGCGGGGGTGGTGGATTCAGCCATGGCCGTCTCCTTCAAGCCTTGTAGATCAGCCCATCGACCACGACCTTCTTCTCGAAGATCCCCTTGTCGGTGAACAGGTCGTAGAACTTCTGGAAGTAGGCCAGGTCGCTGGCCTTGAACTCGTTGTAGAGCATGTAGGACGCCAGCGGCACCTCGGCGGTGAGCGGGCCTTCGATGGCGGTGTAGCCCTTCATGAACTGCCGCGCCTCTTCGGGTTTGCTGCGCACCAGCTCGATGCCCCTGGCATAGGCGGCGATGAATTTCTTCGACACCTCGGGGTTCTTCTGGATGAACTCGGTGGTGAGGCTGGCGGCCCCGCCATGCCACGGCGCCATGGCGTCGCCCAGGATGTACTTGGCCACCACGCCGGCTTCGATCACACGCGTGGTGCCGTTCATGCGGCCGATGGTGCCGGTGGGCTCGAGCGTGTAGCAGGCGTCGACCTGGCCCGCCACCAGCGAGGCGATGTGCTGGCCGATGGGCAGCTCGGTCACCGTGGCACCGGTGGCGCCGGCGCGTTCCAGCATGGTCTTGCACAGCGTGACGTTCTGGATGCCCGGGCCCGAGGCCACGCGTTTGCCCTTCAGGTCGGCCATGGTCTTGAACGGGCTGTCCTTGGCGGTGATGAACTCGTCGAGCACGTATTTGGCGTTGCTCGGGTTGGTGGCGAAGATCTTGAACAGGCCGGGCTGGGCGATCTCGCCGATGGCCAGGTTGGCCGAGCCGGTGCCGTTCGAGCTGCCGTCGGAGCGGCCCGACAACATGGCCTCCATCACCTGCTGCGCGCCGGCAAACTTCAGGGCTTCGACCTCGAGCCCGGCCTCCTTGAAATAACCTTTGTCCACGGCCGCGAAGAACGGCAGCCCGGCCGCCACCGGCCAGTAGCCGATGCGGATCTTGGGGCCGCCCTGCGCCCGCACGAACGCCGGTGCGCCCAACAGGCCCAGCACGGTGGAGGCCGCCGTGGCTTTCAGAAGACGGCGGCGCGACGCGCTGGCGGAGGGGAAGCTGCTGACTGGTTTCATGGAACGCTCCTGCAAGGAAAAAACAAGGAAGAAGAATCTTGGGGGTCAGGTGCCGGCCCTGAGCGCGGCCAACGAGGCGATGTAGGCCCGCCAGCCACCGAAGTGGCTGATGTCGTGCGCGCCGGCCAGGGCCAGCGGCTCGCAGATGAAGCCCTGCACGCTGCCGCCATCGGCCAGGCTCAGCGTGCCGATGCCCAGCGGATGCGGGATCAGCGCCACGAAGCTGCCGTATTGCGCGGCCGGCATGCGCCACACCTCGACCACGATCGAAGTGCCCTGCCCCGGGGCCACGCGCAGCAGGCCCGGCTTGGGCGGCGTGGTGTTGGGCAGTGCGTAGAGCTGGTAGTCGGGGGCCGTCTCGGTTGTCGATTCCAGCGTGGCGCCACGCTCGGTGAGCTGGCCGTTCAGCGGCATGCCGGACAGGTGCGCGCCAACCACGGCCACACGCACCGTGGCCACGGCGTGCAACCCGGCGATCGGCTCCG
>JAQGMQ010000472.1 GCA_028292305.1 Rhodoferax sp. | reverse complement strand
GCTGATCGACATCGCCAAGCGCTACGGCGGCGTGCGTGCGCTGGAACACGCAAAGTTCGCCTGCGCGCCCGGCCGCATCCATGCGCTGCTGGGCGAGAACGGCGCCGGCAAATCGACCTTGATCAAGGTCATGACCGGCGTGGTGCAGCCCGACGCGGGGCGCATTTTGCTCGACGGTGTGGCGCGGCGTTTTGCGCACCCGAAGGAAGCGGTGTCGGCCGGCATTGCCTGCATCTTCCAGGAGCTGTCGCTGATGCCCAGGCTGAGCGTGGCCGACAACATCTGCATCACCGACCCGCCCACGCGTTTCGGCCTGATCGACCAGAAGGCACAACGCCGCATCGCCGAGGCCGCACTGGCGCGCGCGGGCGCCGAAGACATCCATCCACTGGCACCGGTGGACAGCCTCAGCCTGTCGCGCCGGCAGATGGTGGAGATCGCCAAGGCGCTGGCACGCAACCCGAAGATCCTGATCCTCGACGAGGCCACCTCGGCGCTGACGGCGGCCGATGTGCTGCGCGTGTTCACGCTGCTGAAGCGGCTGCGCGGCGAAGGCATGGCCATCGTCTACATCTCGCACCGCATGAACGAGATCGCCGAGCTGGCCGACGACTGTTCGGTGTTCAGGAACGGCAGCCATGTGGCCACGTTCGAGGCCGGCACACGCAGCCCGGCGGAAACGGTCGAGATGATGATCGGCCGCGACATCCAGCATGCGTTTCCGCCAAAAGCCACGCGGCCCGCCACCGGCGAACCGCGGCTGCAGACCAAAGGCCTGGCCTGGAACGGCAGGCTGCACGACGTGGACATCGACGTGCGGCCCGGCGAGATCGTCGGCCTGGGCGGGCTCGACGGGCAGGGCCAGCGCGAGTTGGTCCTGGCGCTGTTCGGCGTGCTGCGCGGCGTGGAAGGCACGGTGCTGCTCGATGGCGCAGCCGTGGCCGTGAAGAGCCCGCGCCACGCCAAGAGCCAGCGCCTGGGCATTGCCCTCGTGCCCGAAGATCGCAAGACCGACGGGCTGATGCTGCCGATGTCGGTGAACGACAACCTGGGTTATGCCTCGCTAGACCGGCTGAGCCGCGCGGGCGTGCTGGACACCGGTGCCGAGGCGTCAGCGGTGGCTGACATCGTGCGGCGGCTGTCGATCAAGGTGGCCCATACGGGGGTGCCCGTGGGCACGCTGTCGGGTGGCAACCAGCAGAAGGTGGTGATCGGCAAATGGCTGATCAACGCGCCGCGTGTGCTGCTGTTGAGCGACCCGACGCGCGGCATCGACGTGGGCACCAAGCAGGAGATCTACGCGCTGCTGCGCCAGCTGGCCGACGAAGGCGTGGCGGTGATGCTGTATTCGACCGACTACGCCGAGCTGATCGGCTGCTGCGACCGCGTGGCCGTGTTCTTCGACGGCCGCATCGTGCGCTGGCTGGCCGGCGACGCGCTCACCGAACATGCATTGGTGGCCAGCGCGTTGAACATGGACCAGGCGGAACCCACCGCCCTGCCCGTCTGATGCAGCCCGACTGGATGTTTCGCCTGCGCGCGCACCGCGCCACCCTGGCCGCGGTGGCCATGTTCGTGATTCTCTTCGCGGTGTACATCGGCAAGCACCAGATCGGCTGGACCGTGCCCGTCATCACCACCGCCGCCAACAAGGGCGTGCTGCTGGCCATCGTGGCCATGGCGCAGACGCTGCCGGTGCTGACCGGCGGCATCGACCTGTCGGTGGGCATGGTCTTCGTGCTGGCCAACTGCCTGGCCTCGCACCTGGTGGTGGGCACGCCGCTGCAGGCCGCGGGCGGCGTGGTGGCGGTGCTGGCGGTGGGCGCGCTGTGCGGCGCCATCAACGGCGTGATCATCGTCTACGGGCGGCTGCAGCCGATCATCACCACGCTGGCCACGGGCATCATCTACTACGGCCTGGCGCTGGGCCTGCGGCCGGTGCCGGGCGGCGACATCCAGGCCGACCTGGCGGATGCGCTGACCGGTGTGCTGCCCGGCGGCGTGCCGGCGATGCTGGGCGTGCTGGTGGCCACGGTGCTGCTGGTGTGGCTGCCCTACCGGCGCTCGGCCATGGGGCGCGCGGCATTGGCCATCGGCTCGTCGGAAGCGGCGGCCTATATGTCGGGCGTGGCCATGGGGCGCACGCGCATCGTCACCTACACGCTGGCCGGCCTGCTGGCGGCGCTGGGCGGGCTGCTGCTGACCTGCGTCACGTTTTCGGGCGAGGCCTCTTCGGCCATCGGCGGGGTCTACACGCTGAACTCGATCGCGGCCGTGGTGATCGGCGGCACCGTGCTCTCGGGCGGCGCGGGCAGCGCCATCGGCTCGATCTTCGGCGCGTTCGCCCTGCGCACGATCGGCGACCTGCTGTTCGTGTTCGACCTGGAGCCGCTGTGGCAGCCGCTGTTCCAGGGCGTGATCCTGCTGACGGCGGTGAGCTTCGGCGCGGTGCGGCTGTTGAAGCTGCGCAACCGGCTCGATCTTTACCTGTAGGCCCGGGTCAACACATGACGACTTTTGCGCTGCGCCTGAGGCAATCGGAACACTTTCCAGTGGCGGCCGGCGCGGTCTGCACGCTGGTGCTGCTGCTGGTGGGCAGCCTGTATTCGAAGAACTTTCTCTCGGCCGACTACCTGCTGCTGCAGTTGCAGATCGCCTCGTTCCTCGGTGTCGTGGCCACCGGCGCGATGCTGGTGATTCTGCTCGGCGGCATCGATCTTTCCGTGCCCTGGGTGGTGACGGTGGGCGGCATGATGTCGACCGCCGCGGCCGGCTGGTGGGGCGACACCGGTTCTGCGCTGGCCATCCCGTTCGGCATCGCCTGCGGTGCGGCGCTGGGCCTGGTCAACGGCATCGGCGTGGCCTATCTGCGGGTGCCGTCGATGATCTTCACGCTGGGCATCAACGCGGTGGCGCAGGGGCTGATCGTGCTGCAGACCGGCGGCTTCGCGCCGCAGGACCGGGCCACGCCGGCCATGCACCTGCTGGCCACCGGCCGTTCGTTCCTGGGCCTGCCGAATGCGCTGCTGGTGTGGGCCGTGGTGGGCGCGGTCACGGTGTTCCTGCTGCACCGCACGACTCTGGGCCGGTCGATCTATGCCATCGGCAACCGCGAACGCGCGGCGTATTTGTCGGGCGTGGACACGCGCCGGGTGGTGCTGCTGTGCTTCGTGCTGGCGGGCGCCTGTTCGGCCGCGGCGGGCGTGTTGCTCACGGGTTATTCGACCAAGGCCTACCAGGCAATGGGCGACGCCTACCAGCTGCCGGCCATCGCCGCCGTGGTGCTGGGCGGCACCAACGTCCTCGGTGGCCGCGGCTCGTACCTGGGCACGGTGGTCGGCGTGGTACTGATCACCTTGCTGCAGTCGATCCTGTCGGTGGTGCAGATCTCGGAGATGGGCCGGCAGGTGACTTACGGGCTGGTGATCATCGGCATGCTGCTGGTTTACGGCCGTGGCAAGCGCCACGCCAGCTGACACAAGATAAGGACAACATGGACTTGCCCCTGACCCCCAGCTTCGAAGTGCGCGACCCGCGTTTCCGCGCGCTGGTGTTTCCGAACGTGCATGTGGAAACGCTTTACACCGGCTGCCGCTGGGCCGAGGGGCCGGCCTGGTTCGCGGCCGGGCGTTACCTGGTGTGGTCGGACATTCCGAACGACCGCATGCTGCGCTGGGACGAATGCAGCGGCTCGGTGTCCACGTTCCGCCAGCCGGCGATGAACACCAACGGCCACACCGTGGACCTGCAGGGCCGGCTGGTGTCGTGTGAACACCGCGGGCGCTGCGTGTCGCGCACCGAGCACGACGGCAGCCGCACGGTGCTGGTGGCGCAGGTCGATGGCAAACGCCTCAATTCACCGAACGACGTGGTGGTGAAGTCGGACGGCAGCCTCTGGTTCACCGACCCGAGCTATGGCATCGACAGCGACTACGAGGGTGACGCGGCACTGGGTGAGATCGGCGGCTGCCACGTGTACCGGCTCGGGGCGGATGGCAAGGTGGCCAGGGTGGCCGATGGCTTCGTGCAGCCCAACGGCCTGGCCTTTTCGCCAGACGAACGTACGCTCTACATCGCCGACACCGGCGCCACGCACCGCAGCGATGGGCCGCGCCACATCCGGCGGTTCCGCGTGAGCGACGACGGCGCCAGTCTTTCCGGTGGCGATGTATTTGCCGAATGCGAGGCCGGGCTGTTCGACGGGTTTCGTGTGGACACCCGCGGCCACCTCTGGACCAGTGCCGGCGACGGCGTGCACTGCTACGCGCCCGACGGCAGCCTGATCGGCAAGATCAAGCTGCCCGAGGCGGTGGCCAACGTGTGCTTCGGCGGGCCCAAGCTGAACCGGCTGTTCATCTGTGCCACCACGTCGCTGTACGCGGTGTACCTGAACGCGCGGGGTTGCAGCCACGCGGCCAGCTGAACCTGGGCCGGCTTACTCGAGCCCGAGTTCCTGGATCTTGCGCGTGATGGTGTTGCGGCCGATGCCGAGCTTTTGCGCGGCCTCGATGCGCCGCCCGCGCGTGTTGTGCAGCGCAGTCAGGATCAGCTTGGACTCGAACCGGCGCGACAACACGTCCCACACGTCGTGCCGGTCGTTGGCCAGCAGCTCCAGCGCCTCGGCTTCCAGGCCGAGTTCCCAGCCGCGGCCCACGCCCAATGCGTCGGGCGGCAAGTTGATGGCGCGGTCGGCGGCAGGGTCGGCCGCGTGGCCGGCGTCCGTCAGCGCATCGGCGCCGGCATCGGCAGGCGCGAGCGCAATGCCCTGCACCTTGGGTGCGGCGCTTACATGGCCCAGGCTGGAGCTGCCATGCGACGATGCGCCGGTGACTTCAGGCGGCAGATCCTTGGGCTCGATCACCTGCGCCGGTGCCATCACCGTGAGCCAGTGGCACACGTTTTCAAGCTGGCGCACATTGCCCGGAAAGCTGAACAGGCCGAGCTGCGCCAGCGCCGCGTCGGAGATGCGCTTGGGCTCCACGCCGAGCTGCTTGGCGCTCTGCTGCAGGAAATGGCGCGTGAGCATGGGCACGTCTTCGACACGTTCGCGCAGCGCGGGCAGGCGCAGGCGGATCACGTTCAGGCGGTGGAACAAGTCTTCACGGAACACGCCGTCGCGCACACGCTGCTCCAGGTCCTGGTGGGTGGCGGCGATCACGCGCACTTGCGCCTTGACCGCGTTGTGCCCGCCGACGCGGTAGAAGTGGCCGTCGCTCAGCACCCGCAGCAAACGCGTCTGCAGGTCGAACGGCATGTCGCCGATTTCATCGAGGAACAAGGTGCCGCCATCGGCCTGCTCGAAGCGGCCACGGCGCATGGTCTGCGCGCCGGTGAAGGCGCCGCGTTCGTGGCCGAAGAGTTCGCTCTCCAGCAGGTCCTTGGGGATGGCCGCAGTGTTGATGGCGACGAACGGGCCATTGGCGCGCGGCGAATGTTTGTGCAGCGCGCGGGCCCCGAGTTCTTTGCCCGAGCCCGATTCGCCGGTGATGAGCACCGTCACGTTCGATTGCGACAGCCGGCCGATGGCACGGAACACGTCCTGCATGGCCGGGGCCTGGCCCAGCATTTCGGGGGCGGCGGCCATGCGCTCTTCGGCCACTTCTTCGCGCTGGCTTTCTTCCACGGCGCGGCGGATGAGCTCGATGGCTTTCGGCAGGTCGAACGGCTTGGGCAGGTATTCGAACGCGCCGCCCTGGAACGCGGAGACCGCGCTGTCCAGGTCGGAGAAGGCCGTCATGATGATGACGGGCAGGCCAGGGTGCTTCTCCTTGACCTTGGTCAGCAGGTCCAGGCCGGAGCCGCCGGGCATGCGGATGTCGCTGACCAGGATTTGCGGCCCGTTGTCGTCGTCATCCGCCTCGAGGGCCTGCAGCACTTCGCGCGGGTTCGTGAAACTGCGAGTGGGGAGGTCCTCCCGCAGCAGCGCTTTCTCGAGCACGAAGCGGATGGATTGGTCATCGTCAACGATCCAGATCGGCTTCATCGTTTTGTCTTGTCGCCTCAGGTCAAATACCAGCTATCTCATCATGGCAACGGAATCAACAATTTGAAATCCGTCTATCCGGGCACGCTGTCGCACTCGATCAGACCATGGTGCTGCTGCACGAATGTCTGCGCCAGCGTCAACCCCAGACCGGAGCCGCCTTCCCTTCCCGACACGAGCGGAAAGAAGATG
>JAQGMQ010000453.1 GCA_028292305.1 Rhodoferax sp. | reverse complement strand
TCGACAAACTCGGCACGAGCGGTTATAGACCCCGTTCGTCCTGCGCCGGTCGAAGGGCCTGGTTCAGCCGCCGCGGACCTTGGCCGCCATCACAGGGTGTGCACCACCAACCTGAAGTCCGCATCCTCGTCATAGGCCTTCACCACGAACCCCAGCTTGCGCATCAGCTTCAGCATGTTCGGGTTGTGCGTCAGCACCAGGCCCTGCATTTCCTGCAGGCCTTTTTCCCGCGCGAAATCCATGATCGACAACATCAGCCGCGAGCCCAGGCCCTTGCCGCTGAAGGTGTCGGCCACGGCCAGCGAGAACTCGCAACTCGTGCTGTCGGGGTTGGTGATGTAGCGCGACACACCGACGATGCGCGAAGTCTCGGTGGCTTCGCCGTCGGCGCCGGTGTGCCGTTCACGCACCACGGCCACCAGCGCCATCTCGCGGTCGTAGTCGATCAGCGTGAAGCGCGACAACATGCCTGGCGGCAATTCATGCATCGATGACACGAAGCGGAAGTAGCGGCTCTCGGGCGAGAGTTCGCGCACGAACTGCTGCAGCATTTCGGCGTCGTTCGGATGCACCGGCCGCACGGTGTAGTCGCCACCGCCCCGGAGCGGCCACACCTGCTCATGCTGCGCCGGATAGGGCAGGATCGCCAGGTGGTTGTAGGGCCTGGCCGCGGGCGGCGCGTTGGCCACCACGATGCGCGCGTCCACCGCCAGCGCGCCCGAGGCGTCGACGATGATGGGGTTGATGTCCATCTCGCGCAGCTGCGGCAGCTCGCACACCATTTCTGAAATGCGCAACAGCAGTTGCTCCAGCGCCTCCATGTCGATGGCCGGCGCGCCGCGCCAGTCGCCCAGCGTTTCGGCCACACGTGCGCGGGCGATCAGGTGTTGCGCCAGGAAGCGGTTCAGTGGCGGCAGCTCCATGGCGCGGTCGTTCAGCAGCTCGATCATCACGCCGCCCGCGCCGAAGGCAATCACCGGGCCGAAGGGGTCGTCGGTGACCAGGCCCACATAGACCTCGCGGCCGCGTTTCTGGCCCGACATGTTCTGGATCGTCACGCCGTTGATGTGGGCATCGGGCTGCAGCCGGGCCACGGTCTGCACCATGTCGTTGTAGGTGTCGCGCACCCCCACGGCATTCAGCACGTTGAGCACCACGCCCTGCACGTCGGACTTGTGGGTGATGTCGGGCGAGTCGATCTTCAGCGCCACCGGGTAGCCGAGCTGGCTGGCGATCAGCATGGCCTCGTTGGGGCTGCGCGCGAGGATGGTCCGCGTGACGGGAATGTGGAAGGCCGCCAGCAGGGCCTTCGATTCCATTTCGGTCAACACCTGGCGACGTTCGGCCAGCACGCCTTCGATGAGCAGGCGCGCGCCTTCCACGTCGGGCTTGGCCAAAGTCGACACCAGGGGCGAGGGGGTCTGCTGCAGCAACTGCTGGTTCTGGTATAAGGACGCGATGTTGCCGAACGCGCCCACCGCGGCTTCGGGTGTGCGGAAGGTCGGTATCGCCGCGGCGTTCAGGATGCCGCGCGCCGCGCCCACGCTGGCCTCGCCCATCCAGCAGCTCAGCAGCGGCTTGCCCAGGCCGGGCTGCAGGGCGGCCAGCACCTCGGCCACCGCGGCGCCGTCATGGCCCATCTTGGGGGAATAGATCACCAGCACGCCGTCGATCTGGCGGGCCTGGCTGGCGGTCTGCAGGGCCAGGCCAAAGTGTGCCGGGCTGGCGTCCTCGGACAGGTCGATCAGGTCGTGCAGCGCGGCCAGCGGCGCCAGTTGCGGCTGCAGCAGGGCGATCTGCGCGGGGTCGAGCGTGCCCAGCTGCAGCTCGATCTCGCTGATCCAGTCGGCGGCCAGCACGCCGGGGCCGCCACCGTTGGTGACGATGGCCAGGCGTTTGCCCACCGGCCGGTAACGCGAGGCCAGGCACTTGGCGGCCGAGAACAGCTGCACGAACGAGCGCACCCGCACCGCGCCGGCGCGGCGCAAGGCGGCATCGAACACGTCGTCGCTGCCGACGATCGAGCCCGAATGGGTGAGCGCGGCGCGGTTGCCCGCGGCCTTCCGGCCGGCCTTGAGCACCACCACCGGCTTGGCGCTGGCGGCGGCCCGCAACGCACTCATGAAACGGCGCGCGTGGGTGATGCCTTCGAGATAGACCACGATGCTGCGGGTCTGCGGGTCGGAGGCCAGGAAGTCGAGCACCTGGGCCATGTCCACGGCGGTCTGCGGCCCGAGCGAAACCACTGCCGAGAAGCCCACGCTGTTCTGCCGCGCCCAATCGAGGATCGAGGCCGTCAATGCGCCCGACTGCGACACCAGGCCCAGCGAGCCCGGCGCGGCCAGGGGCCCGGCCACGCTGGCGTTGAGCTGCAGGTGCGGCCGCTGGAAGCCGAGGCAGTTGGGCCCGAGCAGGTGCAGGTTTTCGCGCCGGGCGATGCGTTGCAGTTCGAGCGACAGGGCCGCGTCGATGCCGTGGGAGATGACCAGGGCGGCACGGCACTTGATGCGGCCGGCCATCTCGAGCGCACTGGCGACTTCGGCCGCGGGCAGCGTGATGATGGCCAGGTCGGCGCGCACCTGGGCAAGATCGGCCAGCGTGCCGCTGGTGTGGATGTCCAGGAAGGTCAGCGTGCCGGCGAAGCGCTGCGCCACGAGGGCCGCGTGCAGGGCTGCGGCCTGTGGCGTCTGGGTGGCTGCGTCACCGGGTTTGCCGCCGAGCACAACGATGGCCTCAGGGCTGAACAGCGGGGCGAGGAAATGTTTGTCCATCTTGGCGCGGTCCGTCGTTCGTCAGTCGGCGGCCGCTTCGGTGCGGCGCGCAGGAAGGGCCGCCGCCGGGCTTTTGCCCGGCACCCGGGTCACGAGGTAGATGCCGCCGATGACCAGCACCACACCCACGGCATGGTGCTGGTGCAGCGCTTCGCCGAGCACCAGCCAGCCGAGCCCGGCCGCGTACAGCGGGCCGAGGTATTGCACGACGCTGGCCCGCGCGGGGCCGAGTTCACGCTGGATCACCGAGTAGCCCCAGTAGGCCAGGCAGCCGGGGAAGATGGCCGCGGCAACCGCCAGACCCAGGCCCTCGGCCGTGAGCGACGGGCCCGTCGCCGTGGCCAGTTCCCCTAGCGCAAACGGCAGCAGCACCGCCACGCCGCCGAAGCTGATGGCCGACAGCCGCGCGCCCGCGCTCAGCGGGCTGGTCCAGCGTTTGAGCAGCAGCGCGTAGCCGGTCCACGACAGGGCGGCGGCCAGAATCCAGCCGTCGCCGGGCACGAACTGCACGTCGGCCAGCGAGGTCCATTGCCCGCGCAGGATCACGTGCAGCACGCCGAACAAGGCCAGTGCCATGCCGATGGCCTGCACGCGGCCGAAGCGCTCGCGCAGCCACCAGGCGGAGGCCATCACGATGAAGATCGGCGACAGCGCATAGATCAGGGCGATGTTCACCGCCGTCGTGGTGCGCCCGCCGATGTACACCCAGGCCCCGCAGATCCACATGCCGAGTGCGCCCAGCACGAGGTTGCGGCGCCAGTCGGCCAGGGTGTGGGCGCGGTGCTGGCGCAGTTCGCGCCAGTTGGCCACGGCCAGGATCGAGCCCGCGCCGAGCCAGCGCAGCAGGGCCAGCAGGTTCGGTTCGATGATGCCGGGCGCACGCCGCGCCACGAGGTAGTTGATGGCCCAGAACGCGGGCGTGATGAAGATCAAGGCAACGGCCAGACGCTGGCGTGGGGTGAACGGCATCGGGCGATGTTAAAGCTACGCGCCTCCAGCCGCTCGGCGCCGCACCGCGCGGGTGCGTGCCGCATCGTGGCGTGGAGATCTTGTACGTTGATTGCGACAGTAGTGCGCTGCGGTCTGGTTGGCGTCTTGATGCCGGGCAGATCAGGCAAGAACCAGCGGCTGATTTCTGGCATGGCGTTTGCTGAAGTGGTTTCTCAATGTAACTAGGAGGAACCCAATGAAACAGAAGACTCTTGGCGCCCTGGCGCTCGTGATGGGCGCGGCGGCCGCTGCCCCTGTGGCCATGGCCGCGGAGTGGAGCGACACCTCCATCGGCTACCGCTACGGTACCAAATTCGCGGAGCCGTACAACCCCGAAAAGATCGAGAAGAACATTCTCAATCTCACGCACCTGAGCGGCTACAAGTACGGCACCAACTTCTTCAACATCGACTTCCTGATGTCCGACGGCAAGGAGAACAATGCCCACGAAGCCTACATCGTCTACCGCCACACGCTGGATCTGGGCAAGGGCTACGCTGAACAAGCGATCGATTTCAATGGACCGGGCTTGTTGATTTCAGAATGCGAGATGACGCCAGCGAATCACGCATCTGAGCCGGCCTGAGTCCCCGTTTGGGGCCCGCATGCCCCCCTGG
>JAQGMQ010000449.1 GCA_028292305.1 Rhodoferax sp. | reverse complement strand
CGCGTGAAGGCCATCGCCCCGTATTTCGAGAATGCGGTGCACGGCCTGAAGGGCGCGAAGCACGTCACCGATATCCGCAACTGCGGACTTGCGGCCGGCCTGACCATCGCCGCCATGCCCGGCGAGCCGGCGCGCCGGCCCTATGAGATCGCCATGGCGATGTGGAAGAAGGGCTTCTACGTGCGCTATGGTGGCGACACGATCCAGCTGGCGCCGCCGTTCATCATCGAAGCCGGCCAGATCGACAGCCTGGTGAACGCACTCGGCGAGTGCCTGAACGCTGCCAACTGATGTGCGCTACGGCCGCGGCCCGTCTTCGATGAGCCGCTTGCCCAGTACCACCGCATCGTCACGCGCATAACCCAGCTGCGCATAGAACGCCAGCACGGCCTCGTTGCTGGTGCGCACCAGCAGGCTGAGCTTGGGGCAGCCGAGCGCCGTCAGCCGCTGCTCGGCCTCCTGCATCAGCAGGCGCCCGATCGCCTGCTTGCGGAACGCCGGCGCCACCGCCAGGTAGTTCACCCAGCCGCGGTGGCCTTCGTAGCCGATCATGATGCTGGCCACCAGCGCGCCGTCTTCCAGGCCCACCAGAAACAGCTCGGGGTGCTCGGCCGTCTTGCGGGCGATGTCCTTGCGCGGGTCGTTCCACGGGCGGGTCAGGCCGCAGGCCTCCCAGAGTTGCACCACGGCTTCTTCATCGGCGGGCTGGTAGGGGCGTAGCTGCATCGCGGTGGGCTCGGGCAAAGTTTTGGACCGCAGATTGTGGACCCAGGTTTGCCCTGCCGGTGCAACGTTTTTGCAGCTCGGCCAGAATGGGCGCAATTTACGCATTGCCGCCACCTTCCATGTCCCACAACTTTCTGTTCCTCGTCACCTCCACCCGCGAACCCGGCCACCTGGGCAACACCGAATGGCTGGCCCGCCAGGCCGCGGCGGCCCTGCCCGAAGGCACGACCCAGACCTGGCACCAGCTCGCGCAGATGGCACTGCCGGCCTTCGTCGACCAGCGCCACACCAGCGGCACCTACGCGCCGCCGACAGGCGACATGAAAACCCTGCTCGAGGCCACGCTGGCCGCCACCGACATCGTGCTGGTGGCACCGGTCTACTGGTACAGCATCCCGGCGCCGCTCAAGACCTACATCGACCACTGGAGCGGCTGGATGCGCACGCCCGGCATCGACTTCAAGGGCGCCATGGCGCAGAAGACACTGCGCCTCGTCACCACCAGCGGCGACCGCGCCAAGGCCCAGCCGATGATCGACTCGGTCAAGCTGTGCGCCCAGTTCCTGTCGATGGCCGACGGCGGCGTGTTGTGGGGCAAGGGCGGCCCGCCGAACGCAGTGCAGGCCGATGCCGAAGCCGTGGCCCAGGCCGCCACGTTCCTCACCGCCCGCGCGCACTGACATCCAAGGAAACGACCATGACCCGAGCCACTGCCAACACGCCCCTGACCATCGACATCGTCTCCGACGTGGTCTGCCCCTGGTGCTACATCGGCAAACGCAAACTCGAAGCCGCGCTGGCCCTGCCCGAAGCCGCCGACTTGCCGCCGGTGGTGATCCGCTGGCACCCGTTCCAGCTCAACCCCGACCTGCCCGCGGGCGGCATGCCGCGCCAGCAGTACCTGGAAGACAAGTTCGGCGGCCCCGAGCGCGCCAAAACGATCTATGACCGCGTGCGCGCGGCCGGCAGCGCGGTCGGCCTCACGCTGAACATCGACGGCATCGCGCACCAGGCCAACACGCTGGCCGCGCATGCGCTCATCGCCTTCGCGCAGCAAGGCGACAAGGACGGCAGCGACATGAAGGAGCGGCTGCTCAAGGCCTATTTCGTCGAGAACCGCAACATCGGCGACACCGAGGTGTTGGCCGCCATTGCCGCTGAAGCCGGGCTGGACGCCGACGCTGCCCGCGCCTTCATCACCAGTGCCGACGAACGCGCAGCCGTGGCGGAATCGGACGCGCAGGCGCGGCAGCTGGGCGTGACCGGTGTGCCGTTTTTCATCTTCAACCGGCAACTGGCCGTGTCTGGCGCCCAGGACCCGGCGACCCTGCTGGATGCGATGAAGCAGGCTGTGGCGGGCGCACCCGCCGACTGAGATCCGTTAAGCCGTCTCGGCCCTGGCGGCCGGCGCCGTCACCGCCGCCACTGCCTCATCGACCCAAGCCTGGCCGCGCTGCATCGAAGCCTCGAAACGCTCCGGGCCCTGGTTCAGGCGGTCCACCCGCAGCGCCCGCACGTCGGTCAGCCCGATGGTGCCCAGCAGGTAGTGCAGGTAGGGCGTCAGGAAATCCTGCTGCGTCTCGACGCCGTTGCCCACCGGCCCGCCACAGCTCACGACCAGGTACACCGGCTTCGACGCCAGCAGCCCACGCTTGCCACGCGGCGTGCCCTCGAAGGTGCGGCCGGACCGCACGATCTGGTCGATCCAGGCCTTGAGTGCCGTGGGCACGGTGAAGTTGTGCATGGGCGTGGAGATGACCACCATCTGCGCGTCCGCCAGCTCGGCGATCAGGCCATCCGAATAGGCGGCGTGCAGCCGTTCGCTGGCCGCGATCACGCTCTCGGCCGCGAAGCGCGCATCAGGCGCTGGCGGCGGTGCCGTGCCCACGGGGCGGTCAATGACCGCCATGCCGGGTACGGCAGCGCTCAGGCCAACGGCCAGTTGGCGACCGAGGCGGTAGCTGTTGGACAAGGCAGCGCGCGGACTGGCCGCCACGTGCAGCAACGAAGATGGCGCGTTCATGACTTTTCCTCCACCGGCATGCTGAAGCGCAGCGCCCGGGCCAGCAGGCCGTTGCGGTAGTAGAAACGATGCGCCTGCACGTTGGCCAGGCCCGTGTCCAGCACCAGCAGATCGCAGCCGCAGCGGCTGGCCTCGGCCTTCAGGGCGTCCATCATCCAGGTGCCGCGTCCACCGCTGCGGTCGTTGGCGTCGGTGACCAGGTCGTCGACGTACAGAAAGCGCCCGTGCACCAGGTTTTCCTGCAGGCGAAAGCCGCCCAACGCGACGGGGCGCCGGGCATGCCACAGCGCCAGCAGCCGGTAGCCTTGCGCAGCCTGGCGTGTGAAACGCGCGAGCCATTCTTCTGAAGTCAACAACTGCGGACGCAGCTGCTGCATCAGCGTGTGGCAGGCCAGCACGTCGGCCTCGGCGGTGACTTCCAGCACTTCGCCGTAAATATGGGCGGCGCTCATTGTCCGAGCGCGGGCGCGAAGCCCATCGAAATGGCGATGCGGTTCCAGGCCGAAATGGTGGCCACCGCGGTGCACAGGCCGGCGATCTCGGTCTCGGTGAAGTGCGCCTTCAAGCCTTCCCAGGCTGGGTCGGTCACGCCTTTGCGTGACACGTCGACCAGCTGCTCGGCAAAGGCCAGCGCGGCCATTTCGCGCGGCGAGAACACGCCGGCTTCGGGCCACACGGCCAGCAGGTCGAGCTTGACCTGGTCGACACCGGCCTTGCGCGCCAGGCCCAGGTGGTAGTGCACGCAGTAGGCGCAGCCGTTGATCTGCGAGGCGCGCACTTCGATGAGTTCGAGCAGCTGCGTGTCGAGCAGCGCGTGGTTGGCGCTGCCCAGGCTCAGCAGGGCCGTGTTGGACTTGGGTGCGAGACGGGCGAAGGTCTCGTAGGTCATGCGGGGGGTGTGCATTTCGATGGCGGTGGACATGGTGTGTTCCTTGGTTGCTCGGTTTGGGGTGACTCGATTCTGGGTCTACACTGGCCCAGGCATTGGTCCGATCTGCATCAAGATGATTGGTCCACTTGCCACCCCAACCTTCAGCCGATGCCACCACCCAATCCCGCTCCGCCGCTGGTCGGCACCCTGCCGCTCGGCGCGCCGCTGCCGGGCGAAAACCTGCAGCGCTGGCTGCACCGGGCGCTGCGCCAGGCCATGCTCGATGGCCGCCTGCCGGGCGACAGTCTCCTGCCCGGCAGCCGCACGCTGGCGCTGCAGCACGGCCTGGCGCGTGGCACGGTGCAGGCCGCCTACGACCAGCTGTTGTCCGAGGGTTATCTCGTCGCCCGGCGCGGCAGCGGCACCCGGGTCAGCCAGACGCTGCCGGACCGCGCGCTGCAGGTCGGCAGCACGCGGCGCCGCGCGACCCCGCCGCGCGCCGATGTGCAGACCGTGGCGCCGCCCTCCCCGGCCGGCCCGTGGATCCGGCGGCTCGACCACCTGGAGCCGGCCTTTCCGCTGCGCCCGGCGGCGTACACGCTGCAGCCATTTCAGCCGCACCGCTGCGACGTGGACGCGTTTCCGATGGACGTCTGGCGCAAGCTGCATATCCGCCATCTGCGCGACTCCAGGCGCCACGCGCTGTGGGATTCCGACCCGGCCGGCCTGCCCGCATTGCGCGAGGCGATCGCGGCCCACTTGGCCATCGCCCGCGGCGTGGTGGTGGCGCCCGAGCAGGTGGTGGTGATCGGCAGCGTGCAGCAGGCGCTCGATCTGTGCCTGCGCCTGCTGGTGGCGCCCGGTGAGGCGGTGTGGATGGAAGACCCGGGTTACCCGGGCGCGCGCCAGGTGATGCTGGCCGCGGGCGCGCGCGTGGTCGATGTGCCGGTCGACTCACAGGGCCTGCGTGTGGCCGACGGCGTGCGCGCGGCACCCTCGGCACGGCTGGCCTATGTGACCCCCTCGCGGCACGCGCCGCTGGGCGTGGCGCTGTCGCCCGCACGCCGGGTGGCGCTGCTGCGCTGGGCCGCGGCCCACCAGGCCTGCATCTTCGAGGACGACTACGACAGCGAGTACCGCTTCGTGGCCCGGCCGATTCCCGCGCTGAAAAGCCTGCCGCTGGCCGAGGCCCACGTGGTGCTGGCCGGCACCTTCAGCAAGCTGATGTTCCCGGCACTGCGCGTGGCCTTCGTGGCCCTGCCGCCGCACATGGTCGAGCCCTTCGTGCGCGGCGCGTCGCTCACCGCGCGCAACGCCAACGGCCTGTCGCAGGCGGTGCTTGCCGACTTCATGGCCGACGGCCATTTCGACCGCCACGTGCGCCGCATGCGCAAGCTCTACGCGGGCCGCGCCCAGGCCTTCGAAGACGCCGCGGCCACACACTGGCAGGGCCTGATCGAAGTGCCCGCCGCGCAGGCCGGGCTCGACGTCGTAGGCCGGCTGCTGACGCTCGACGAGACCACCGCCGTGCGCCGGCTGGCCCAGGCCGGCCTGATGGCGCGCCCGCTCGGGCTCTACACCGCCACCCACCGGCTGGCGGACGCGCTGGTCATGGGCTTCGGCGCGTTCGACGAAGGGCGCATCCACGCCGCCGCCAAGGCTGTGGCCGTGGCGCTGCGAAAACCCGGCTGAGCTTATTGCAGGCGCTGTGCCGCCGGCAGTGCCGCCACTTGCCCGCGCCGCCAGGCCGCGGGCGGCGCGCCGAACTCGCGCCGGAAGGCGCGGCTGAAAGCGGTGTCGGTCTGGTACCCCACGTCTTCGGCGATGCGCGACAGCGGCGCATTGCTGCGGCACAGCAGGTTCGACGCGAGCAGCATGCGCCACTGCGTGAGGTACTGCATCGGTGAGCTGCCCACCAGCTGCTGGAAGCGCTCGGCCAGCACCGAGCGCGAGGTGCCCGCGGTGCGCGCCAGCTCGTCCAGCGACCAGGTGTGCGCCGGGCTCTTGTGCAGCGCGTTCAACGCGGCGCCGACGATGCGGTCGCCCACGCCCGCGAGCCAGCCGCTGTGGCGTTCGCCATCCACCGCGTCCGCGGCCTGCTGGTGCATGTACTGGCGCAGCACTTCGATGAACAACACCTCGGCGAGCTTGGCCAGCACGCCTTCGCCGCCGGGCCGCGGCGAGCGCGCTTCGGCCAGCGCGTAACGCACCGAGGCCTCGAGCCAGGTGCCCGCATTCGAGCCGCGCACGTTGACCCGTACCAGGGGCGGCAGGCCCGCTAGCAGCAGCCGCGCCAGCCGCGCGTCGCAGGCCAGGTAGCCGCAGACCAGCCGCGTGCTGGCACCGCCGCCGCCATAGGCCAGCTGCCTTGGTCGCCGCGCCAGCACCTCGTCCAGCCGCGCGCCCTGGGCGGCCGGCACGCCGGGCGCCGAGCACATGCGGTGCGCATCGCCCTGCGGGAAGATGATGGCGTCGCCCGCCACCAGCCGCACCGGCGGGCCGTCGCCCAGCTCGCAGAAACATTCGCCTTCGGTCAGCAGGTGGAAGATCACCACGCGTTCGGCACCGGGCTCGAGAAACGGCGCGGCCGTGTCAGCGTGTGGTGACTGGTAACACCACGGCGCCGTGAAACGTGCGTTGATGAAGATCGCGCCGACAAGGCGCACCACCTTCAGGGTTTCGGACAGAGCATCCATCGGCGTTGGCCGGCGCCGTCTCAGGCCGCGCCCAGCGCGATGTGCAATGCCAGCGGCAGCGCCTGCGGCACGACGCTCGGGATCGGCGAGCGGCCCACGGCCAGCGTGACCAGCGCGCGCAGGGCGTCGTCCGGCAGGCCGGCGGCGGCCACGCGCACGCTGAGCCGCAGCTCGCTGGGCGCGGGGTCGACGGGGCGGCCATCGGCCTCCGACAGGCCCAGCAGCGCACGCGCGTCGGAGCGGCTGGTCACGCGGGCTTCCAGCAGCGTGAGCGTGACGCCCCGGGCGGCCGCGGCCAACGCGATCGACGTGGCCGCGCACGAGGCCAGCCCCGCGCGGAACAGCCAGCCGGGCGTGACCTGGTCGCCGCTGCCGCCGAGCTCGGTCGGCATGTCGGTGGCGATGCGCGTGCCGTTGGCGTGGCTGGCCACCATGCGCGTGCCGCCTTGCCAGCACACGGCGGCGGGCGCGTCGTCGTGCAGGCCGCTTTCGGGCCGACGCCGCAGCACGCCTTCCACACGCTCCAGCGCGGCGGCAATGTCGCGTGGCGCCGCGGATTGGGTTGCCATGTCCATCTTCGTCTCCTGCAGGTTCGAGCAAAAAAGCATCGTGGCAGTCTCGTGCCCCTGCGTCAACCCGGGCCCGCTACAGCCGAGCCAGGCCGGACGCTGGAGCAGGATCGCCGGACGCAAGGCCAAGTCGCCACCGACCGACGTGCCACGGCGGACGCTCGGACAAACCGGCGAGACGCACAGACAGGACACCGCGCGGCCCGCGCCGAACAATCGGCCGCTACCCCAATACCCCCAAGGAGACCGACATGAACACCGCCACCGCCCCCGCTCCCGTCGCCACCGACTTCACCGCACTCAAGGCCCGCCAGCAGACCGCCTGGGGCAGCGGCGACTACGCCGTCATCGGCACCACGCTGCAGATCGTGGGCGAACAACTGGCCGAGGCCTGCGATCTGCGCTGCGACGAACGTGTGCTCGACGTGGCGGCCGGCAACGGCAACGCCACGTTGGCCGCAGCCCGGCGCGGCGCCAAGGTCACCTCGACCGACTATGTGCCGGCGCTGCTCGACCGCGGCGCCGAACGTGCCCACGCCGAGCGGCTCGACGTGCACTTCCAGACCGCCGATGTTGAAGCGCTGCCCTTCGGCGACGCCAGCTTCGACTTGGTGCTGTCGACCTTCGGCGTGATGTTCGCGCCGCAGCAGGCGCAGGCCGCGGCCGAGATGGCGCGGGTGTGCCGGCCGGGCGGCCGCATCGGCCTGGCGAACTGGACGCCCGACGGATTCATCGGCCAGCTGTTCAAGGTGTTGGGCCGGCATTTGCCGCCGCCGCCGGACGTGCTGCCGCCCTCGCGCTGGGGCGTGGAAGCCCATCTGCAGACGCTGTTCGGCGAGCGCGCGGCCAACATCGCCGTGACGAAGCGGATCTTCAACTTCCGCTACCGCTCGGCGGCCCATTTCATCGACGTGTTCCGCACCTGGTACGGCCCGGTGCACAAGGCTTTTGCCGCACTGCCGGCCGAGGGGGCGGCGGCGCTGGAGCGTGACCTGACCACGCTGATGAACGGCCTGAACCGTGGCGGCGAGAGCAGCTTGATCGTGCCCAGCGAATACCTGGAAGCCGTGGTCACCCGGCGCTGACTTCCGCGCCGGCCCGGCCTCACTCCAGCAGCTTCTGCAGCTTCTCGGCCAGGTCGGCGAACTCGAAAGGCTTGGTGACCAGCGCCATCCCGGGCCCCGGCAAAACGTCGCCGACGGCGGCCTTGCCGGCATAACCGGTGATGAACAACACCTTCAGCCCGGGGCGCAGGCCGCGGCCCGCGTCGGCCAGCTGTTTGCCGTCGATGCCGCCAGGCAGGCCGACATCGGTGATCAGCGCATCGATGGGCTGGTCCGCCTGCAACCGGGCCAGACCCTCCGAGCCATTGATCGCCACCAGCACGCGGTAGCCGGCGTCGGCCAATTCTTCGGCGAGCAGGGTGCGGATGGTCGGGTCGTCCTCGACCAGCAGAACCACGCACTGCCGCGCGGGCAGAAAAGGCACGGCCGTGCGCGCCTCGTCTTTGGTGCCGGCGTCGCCGAAATGCCGCTGCAGGTAGAGCCGCATCGTCGTGCCCTGCCCCGGCGCCGACACCACCTCCACCTGGCCGCCCGACTGGCGCACGAAGCCGTAGACCATCGATAGGCCCAGCCCGGTGCCTTCGCCCAGCGGCTTGGTGGTGAAGAACGGATCGAAGATGCGGGCGATGACCTCGGGCGTCATGCCGGTGCCGGTGTCGGCGACGGACACCCGGATGTAGTCGCCCGGCGCCAGCGTGCGCTGTGCTGCCTCGGCGGCATCGAGCGTCTGGTTGACCGCGGCAATGGTGATCTGCCCACCGGCGGGCTGCATCGCATCGCGCGCGTTGATGCACAGGTTGAGCAGCGCGTTTTCCAGCTGTGAGGCATCGACACAGGTCGGCCACAGCGCCGCATCGGCCGGGGTTTGCACGTCGATGCCCGGCCCGACGGTGCTGCGCACCAGGTCGACCAGGCTGCCGATCAGCAGGTTCACATCGGTGGGTGTCGGGTCGAGCGCCTGGCGCCGCGAAAACGCCAGCAGCCGCTGCGTCAGCGACGCGGCACGGCGCACCGCGCGCTGGGCCATGGCGATGTAGCGCTCGCCGTCTTCGGGCTTGCCGAGGCTGCCGGCCTGGAGCTTGCGCTGCAGGATCTCGAGGCTGCTGCCCATGCCGTGCAGCAGGTTGTTGAAGTCATGCGCCAGGCCGCCGGTGAGCTGGCCCAGCG
>JAQGMQ010000426.1 GCA_028292305.1 Rhodoferax sp. | reverse complement strand
CCACGCACGGTGACGATGCGCACGTCGCCGCCGGCCAGCTTGCGGCGCAAGCGGTGCAGCACGAGTTCGATCGCGTCCGGGCCGGCGTTGCTGTCGGTGGGAAAGACCTTGCCCGACAGCAGCGACTTTTCCACCGGCGAACCGCTGCGCGCCAGCAGCACGTACAACGCGGCACTCTCGCGCGGTGTGAGCTGCAGCAGCGTGCCGGCCAGCGTGAAGGCGCGGCTGTCGTGGGCGCAGGCCAGCGAGCCGCACTGCAGCATGGTGTGCGCGTTGCCGCGGCTGCGCCGCACCAGGGCGGCCAGGCGGGCTTCGAGTTCTTCGATGGCGAAGGGCTTGGTGAGGAAGTCGTCGGCGCCCACGTTCAGGCCTTTGACGCGGTCCTGCAGCGAGCCCTGCGCGGTGAGGATCAGCACCGGCGTGCGGTTGCCGGCCTTGCGGATGTCGGCCAGCAGCGCCAGGCCGTGTTTGCCGGGCAGGCGCAGGTCGAGCACCACCGCGTCGTATTCGTTGCCGGCGAGCAGCGACTCGGCGGTGTCGGCGTCGGGCGCGTGGTCGGGCACGAAGCCGCTCTGCTTCAGTGCACGCACCAGCCAGGCGGCCATCTCGGCCTCGTCTTCGACGAGCAGGACACGCATGTCAGCGTCCTGGCGCGCGGCGGCGGGGCGCGACGGGCGGATGTGGAAGATGGGCCGAGGCAGGGTACGTCATGGAAGTTGGCATCGAAACAGGGGGGCGTGCGGGTTGAGGCTGTGGGCCGCATTCTCGCTCCGTGCCGCAGGCGGCTGCCGGGTACGGCGCGAATGACGCACTGTCGAGCCTGCAAGCCTTGTGGGGGCTGGATGGCCAACAACTCGGCGCAACGGCTGCTTACGTTGTTAACCATCGTCCTACAAGGCGATTGACATTCGCTTGGTACAAACAAAGCTCACCTCAAGAGGAGTCCTCCATGGAAACCACCCAGAATTCAATCCCCGGCCAGCAGCCTACTTTTGCTGAGCGCGCCCACCACAGCAAGGCCCTGATCGCCATCATCGCCGTGCTCGGCGTCACCGTGCTGGCGATGGGCGCCACGCTCATCGGCAACCGCTCTGAAGCCCAGTTGAACGGCGCTGCGGCGCCCGTGGCGCTCACCGCGCAGGCCCCGGTCATGGCGCCCGTCACGGCACCGGTGCAAGCCGCACCGGCGGTGCGCGCGGCAGCCCCGGTGCAGCCGGTGGTCGACAACACCCCGACGTATGTCGCCCCCAAGGCACCGGCCCGTGTAGCGCAGGCGGCCAACGTCTGCAACAGCTGCGGTACGGTTGAGTCGGTTGCCGCCGTGCAGCGCCAGGGCAAGGTAAATGGCGTGAACGTAGGTAACACCACCATCGGCCTCGGCGCCGTGGCCGGCGGTGTGCTCGGCGGCCTGTTGGGCCACCAGGTCGGCGGCGGCAATGGCCGCACCGCGATGTCGGTGCTCGGTGCTGCGGGCGGTGCCTATGCCGGCAACTCGGTCGAGAAGAACATGAACAAGGTCACCGTGTACGACGTGCGCGTGCGCATGGACAACGGCACCTACCGCCACATGGACATCTCGACCTCGCCGGCCGTGGGTTCGCGCGTGATCGTCGAAGGCCAGAACCTGCGCATGGCCAACGGCTGATCTTTGATCCGTTCAACGCAAAGCGGCCCGGAGCCTGATGGTTCCGGGCCGCTTTTGCATGCGCCATGTCATTTGTCGATGACTCGGCGCGCGAACTGCTCCAGATAGTCGAGCAACTGGTTGGCGCCGGCCACAGCCGCGGCTTCGTCACCCGAGGCGATGCCTTCGGCCAGCAGCATGTGGGCGCGCGCGCCTTCGGTGATCTCGCCTTCATGCTGGTAGGCATACCAGAAGCGGCGGCACTGCACGATCAGCGGCACCACGCACTTCACGGCCGAATGGTTGTGGCTGGCCTGGTGGTTGACCTGGTCGAGTTCATGGTCGGCCTGCATGTATTCGGCCAGGTTGCCGCGGCCGGCCGCCTTCACCATCTTGGCGGCGCAGAGCACGATGTCCTTGCGTTGACGGGCGGTGGCGCGGCGTGCCGAGCAGGCGGCGATCAGGCTCTCCAGCACACGGCGCGTCTGCACCACGTCCAGGTGGTCGGCCAGGTCGATGTTCGACACCAGCAGGCCGCGACGTGGCTGCTGCACGATCAGGCCGCTCGAGACCATGCGCAGCAGCGCCTCGCGCACGGGCGTGCGGCCCAGGCCGGTGCGTTCGGCCAGGTCGGCCTCGACCACCGGGCTGCCGGGCTCCAGCTGCAGCGTGGCGATCATGGTCTCCAGCGCGTCGAACGCCATGTCGGCCGCGCGGCGTTTGGGCTGGGCGGCGGGGGCGATCGCTTGGGTGGGGAGCATGTGGGTCAGGGTGCGCTGGTTGCGGGGCGGGCCGGACGATTGTCCCATTGCCTGGCCGATTTCAAAGCCGGATGCCCCAGGCGAACGGGTCGTTGTCTTCGATCAGCAACGTGGCTTCGGCGCTGATGTGCGCCCGCCCGCGAATGGTGGGCACGATCTGGCCGTCTTCCATGGCGTAGCTGGCCTCGAACACGCTGCCGATCACGCTGGCCTGGCGCCAGACTTCGCCGGGCGCGAGTTTGCCGTCGGCCGCCAGGCAGGCGATCTTGGCGCTGGTGCCGGTGCCGCAGGGTGAGCGGTCGTAGGCCAGGCCTGGGCACAGCACGAAATTTTTGCTGTCGGCGCCAGCGTTGTCGTCGGCAAAAATCTCGATGTGGTCGATCTCGGCCCCGTTGGTCCCGGTGATGCCCTGCGCCGCCAGCGCCGCGCGCAGCAGCGAGGTGTATGCCGTCAGCGCCGGCAGGTTGTCGCTGGCCACGCGCTGGCCATGCTCGCTCACCAGAAAGAACCAGTTGCCGCCCCAGGCCACGTCGCCGCGCACCGTGCCATGGCCCGGCACTTCCACCGCGACCTGGTGCAGGTGGCGGTAGGCGGGCAGGTTGCGCACGCTCACTGTGCCGTCTTCGTGCAGCGTGGCCGTGACGGTGCCCACCGGCGTTTCGATGTGGTGCGCGCCGTGGGTGATGTGGCCCATGTGCGCCAGCGTGGCCACCAGGCCGATGGTGCCGTGGCCACACATGCCCAGGTAGCCGGCGTTGTTGAAGAAGATCACGCCCGCCGCGGCGCCCGGCGACACGGGCTCGCACAACAGCGCGCCCACCACCACGTCGCTGCCGCGCGGCTCCAGCACGGCAGCGGCGCGCCATTGGTCGTGTTTGGCGGCCAGCAGGGCGCGGCGTTCGGCCATGCTGCCGTGGCCGAGATCGGGGAAGCCGGCGACGACGAGCCGGGTGGGTTCGCCGCCGGTGTGGGAATCGATGACCTGGATGCGTTGCATGGTGGTGTCTCTTGTTGTTGGTGGTGTCAACTGGTGGTCTTGGGCGCGGTTGGTGAAGTTGGTGAAGCCAGCGAAGCTTGCAAAGCCTGTGTACCGGGAACCGCACTCAAGGCCTTATTTTGCGACGCGGTGCCGCGGCGCAGGCGCCAGGCTTCCCATTCCCCCACCATGCCGCGGCGGAAGAAGGACACGCAGACCACGAAGGTCAGGCCGGTGATGATGGTCACCAGGCCGCCGAGCGAAGCCAGGTAGTTCTGCAGGCTCACCACCAGCGCCGCGCCCAGCACCGGGCCCCAGCTCGTGCCCAGGCCGCCCAGCAGCGTCATCAGCAGGGTTTCGGTGGAGGTGCCGAGGGTCACGTCGTTCAGCGCCGACAGCTGCAGCACCAGCGCCTTCATCGAGCCGGCCAGGCCGGTGAACGCCGCCGACAGCATGAAGGCGTAGAGCTTGCAGCGGTCGGTGTCATAACCCAGCGAGACGGCGCGCTGCGCGTTGTCGCGCAGGGCCTTCAGCGACTGGCCGAACGGCGAATACACGATGCGGTGGATCGCCAGAAAGCCGGCCACGAACACCGCCAGGGTGAAGTAGTACATGTGGTTGTCCACCGACAGGTCGACCAGGCCGAGCAGCTTGCCGCGAGGGATGCCCTGCATGCCGTCCTCGCCGCCGGTCCAGCCGATCTGCACCGCCAGGAAGTAGGCGATCTGCGACAGCGCCAGCGTGATCATCGAAAAATAGATGCCGGTGCGGCGGATGGCCAGGGTGCCGATCAGCCAGCCGATGGCCGTGGCCACCAGCATGCCGGCCAGGATGGCCAGCTCCACCGGGAAGCCGCGGTCGGCCAGCTTGATCATCAGGATGCCGGTGGTGTAGCCCGACCAGCCGAAAAACGCCGCATGGCCGAACGACACCAGGCCGGTGAAGCCGATCAGCAGGTTGAAGGCCAGCGCAAAAAGCGCATAACACAGCACCTTCATGATGAACACGGGGTACACCAGCTCGGGGAACACCGGCACCAGCAGCGCCGGCAGCAGCAGCACCAGCAGGATGCGCACGGGGGTAGGCAAGTTCTTCATGTCTATTTTTCCTTGCCGAACATGCCGGCGGGGCGCAGCAGCAACACCACGGCCATGATCACGAACACCACCACGGTGGAGGCCTCGGCATAGAACACCTTGGTCAGCCCTTCGAGCAGGCCGAGCGCCAGGCCGGTGAGGATCGCGCCCATGATCGAGCCGAGTCCACCGATGACGACCACCGCGAACACGATGTTCAGCAAGTTGGCGCCCATGAGGGGCGTGATCTGCATGATGGGCGCGGCCAGCACGCCGGCAACGCCCGCCAGCGCCACGCCGAAGCCGTAGGTCAGGGTGATCATCAGCGGGATGTTCACGCCGAAGGCCTGCAGCAGTTTCGGGTTTTCGGTGCCGGCGCGCAGCAGGGCGCCGAGCTTGGTTTTCTCGAACAGGTACCAGGTCACGGCGCAGATCACGAGCGACGCCACCACCACGAAGCCGCGGTAGATCGGCATGAACATGAAGCCCAGGTCGACGCCGCCCTGCAGCAGGGCCGGCGGGTCGTAGCTGGCCCCCGAGATGCCGTAGAAATGGCGGATAGCGCCCTCCTGGATCAGCGCCACGACGAAGGTCAGCAACAGGCCGTATAGGTGGTCGAGGTGGTAGAGCCTTTTCAGCAGCGTCTTCTCGAGCTGCACGCCTA
>JAQGMQ010000413.1 GCA_028292305.1 Rhodoferax sp. | reverse complement strand
CCGCAGGAACACAGCGCGTGGCGGCATCTTTTTCACACGCTGACGGTGCCGCGCTACCTGCTCGCATTCGCGACGACGGCGTTGCTGACCACCGGCGGCTTCATGCTGATGCCGTTCAGCAGCGCTTTCACCGTGAACAACCTCGGCATTCCGCTCACGCGCCTGCCCACCATCTACCTGATCACCGGCCTGTGCACCATCTTCGTCGGACCGCTGGTCGGCAAGGCCGCCGATGCCTGGGGCAAGCTGCCGGTGTTCATGGGCGGCAGCGCGCTGACCATCACCATGGTGCTGGTCTACACCCATCTGCAGGCCGTGCCCTTCGAGGTGGTGGTGCTGGTCAACGTGGTGATGTTCGTCGGCATCTTCTCGCGGCTGATCCCGTTTCAGGCGATGGTGACTTCGGTGCCCGACCCGACGCAGCGCGGCGCGTTCAACGCCCTCAGCGCGGCGACACAGCAGCTGTCGGGCGGTATCGCCTCGCTGGTGGCGGGGCACATCGTGTCGTTCGGCTCCGATGGCAAGTTGCAGAACTTCACCGTCGTGGGCTACGTGGTGGTGGGCTCCACCCTCGTCGCCGTGTTTCTGGCAACCCAGGTGCACCGTGGCATCCGCCAGCGGGCTGCCCTGCCGGTGCGTACCGTAGCCGCCTGATCCCGATTCAGAGCGGCGGCGGCTCGGCCGGCTTGCGTTCCGGCAGCGGGATGAATTCGGTCTCGCCCGGCACCTGGCCCATGGCCTGGGCCTTCCAGTCGACTCCCGCCTGCGCGATGCGCTCCTTGCGGCTGGACACGAAGTTCCACGACATGAAGCGGTGCCCGTCCAGCGCCTCGCCGCCGAGCACCATCAGCCGCACCGGCGTGGCCGCTTCGATGTCGACCGTTTCCCCCGGCGCCAGCACGCCCACCGTGCGCGCCGCCAGAGGCAAGCCGTCGATCTGCACCTCGCCGTCCACCGGGTACAGCGCCAGCTCGTCGGCGATGGGCGGCAGCTCGAAGGTCTCGCCCGCGGCCAGCTGCACGTCGAGGTAGAGCGTTTTGGAAAAGGTCTTGACCGGGGAGCGCAGGCCGAAGGCTTCGCCGATCAGCACCCGCAGCCGCGTGTTGCCCACCGCCAGCGTGGGGATGGCATCGGCCGGCGTGTGTTCGAAACTGGGCTCGACTTCTTCAGCCGCCAGCGGCAGCGCGGCCCACAGCTGGATGCCGTGGTTCACATAGTCGACCTGGTCGAGCTGCGGCGGCCGGCGCTCAGAATGCACGATGCCGCGGCCGGCCGTCATCCAGTTGATGGCGCCGGGCTCGATCTGCTGCACCGAGCCCAGGCTGTCGCGGTGCAGGATCGCGCCGTCGAAAAGATAGGTGACCGTGGCCAGGCCGATGTGGGGGTGCGGCCGCACGTCGTATTGGTCGGCCGGGTGCACCGGCACCGGTCCGAAGTGGTCGAAAAAGATGAACGGGCCGACGGCCTGCTTCTTGGCAGACGGCAGCAGCCGGCGCACGATGAAGCCGCCGCCCAGGTCCTTGTCGTGTCCGGTCAATTGCAGTGCGATACCCATGGGTCTTTCTCCTTTGCTTTGCGCCTTACGCTGCGCTTGAAACAGCGCGTTCGACCTGCGTGGTGATTTCGGTCGTCACCGTGGTCATGAGCTTGTGCACGGGGCATTTCTGCGCCACGGCCGAGAGTTCCTGCAGTTGCGCATCGCTGAGTGCGCCGCTGATCCGCAGCCTGGTCGCCAGGCGGTAGGTGCCCTTGCGTTCCTCGCTGTCGTCACGCGCCACCACGCTCTGGATGTCGTCGACGGGAATGCCCTTCTTGCGGGCGTACCACAACACCGTCAGCGCCTTGCAAGCGCCGAGTGCCGCGTCATACAAATCATGCGGGCTGGGACCGGCGTCGCTGCCGCCCTCGGCCTCGCTCACATCGGCCGTGAGGCTGTGGTTGCGGATACGCAGGGATTGCGCCAACGGACCTGGTCCGTCGGCACGCTTGAGTTCTACGGTCATGCTGGAACCTCGTGGATGGGTTGCCAGGACCAACCCGGCGAACCGGTGGTGAGCTTAAGGGAAAAGCAAGTCCGCTGCAGATGACTTGGCGGAGACGGCCACGTAGAACGCCGCCTCCGCCGTCGCCTCCGCTGCCGCCGCCATCACCGCTGCGTCACCGACCGGTCAGGCTTTGAAACGCGTCGCCAGACCCGCCACGCGTTCGCCGAACAGGCGCGCCGTCTCCAGGTCGCCCGGCAGCATCTCGCCCGCGCTCGCATCCGACGGCGAGGCCGCGATGGCGCCGCTGTACGACACCAGGTAGTTCACGTCGTTGCGGTTGGCCGCCTTGGTGTTGCTCGGCATCATGCCCTGGCTGGCCCACAACATGCCGTGCTGCATGGCCAGGGTGAACAGCGTGTTCAACGTGGCCAGCTTGTCGCCGTTCATGCCGGCGCTGTTGGTGAAGCCGGCGGCCAGCTTGTCCTTCCAGCCTTGGGTGAACCAGACCTTGCTCGACGCGTCGGCAAACTTCTTGAACTGCCAGCTCACGCTACCCATGTAGGTCGGCGAACCGAAGATGATCGCGTCGGCCGCGGCCAGGGTTTCCCAGCCGCCTTCGGGCAGGTTGCCTTCGGCATCGATGGCCAGCAGCGTGGCCCCCGCGCCGTTGGCCACGGACTGCGCCATGCGCTGGGTATGGCCGTAGCCGGAGTGGTAGACGACAACAACGTTGGACATCGGGTTCCTTTGAATGGTGAAGCGAAAGCGGGTGAAGGGACGCGGTCTTTACTTGCGGTCGATGCTGAAACGTCCGCCGCCAAAGGCTGCGAACGCGAGCATGCCGCCGGCAATCGCCAGGTTCTTGTAGAAGTTCATCTGGTTGGACATGACCTTGTCGGCAGGCATGGCCCAGTAGTTGTGGAAGAACACGGCGGTGGCCACGGTGAAGATGGCCATCACCAGAGCCACGATGCGGGTCTTGTAGCCAGCCAGCAGCAGCAGGCCCAGGCCCAGCTCGACGATCACCGCGATGGCCGCGGCCACCTGCGGCAAGGGCAGGCCGGCCGACGTGATGTAGCCGACGGTGCCCGCGAATCCCATGAGCTTGCCCCAGCCCGCGGGGATGAACAGGGTGGCGATGAGGATGCGGCCGACAAGCGCCAGAGTGTCTTGCGCGGGGGTGGTGATGGGGGTAGCAGTTGCCATTGGAATACTCCTGTTGGAATGGTTGGAAGAAAAAGAAAAACGACGAAAGAGACAAGAAAAAAATCAGCCGAAGCCGGACGAAAATAGAGCCGGGCCCGGAGGTTGTGCCTCCGGGCCCGGCCCTTCATGCTCAAGCTGCGAGATCGAACACCAGGACTTCGGCATCCTTGCCGTGGCCCAGTGCCAGTTGCGTTTCGCCTTCGATCAAGGCGGCGTCGCCGGCACCAAGTCTCTGGCCGTTGACCTCGAGCTCGCCGCGCACCAGGTGCACGTAACCTTTACGAGCCGGATTCAGCGACAAAGTTGCAGTCTCTTCGCCATTGAACAAGCCGGCATACATGGCGGCGTCGGCATTCACCTTCACCGAACCCTCGGCGGCATCGTTCGAAGCCACCAGGCGCAACTTGCCGCGCTTCTCGCCTTCGGCAAATGTCTTCTGCTCGTAGCTCGGCGCAATGCCCGTCACGTTCGGCTGGATCCAGATCTGCAGGAAGTGCGTGG
>JAQGMQ010000399.1 GCA_028292305.1 Rhodoferax sp. | reverse complement strand
TGGCAGCAACTGGCGCCTGAAGGACTACGAAGCCCGCGGCGGCTACCAGGCCCTGCGCAAGATCCTGGGCAAGAGCCTGAACGAAGATGGCACACCCATCGACGAAGCCGGCCTGACGCAGGACCAGGTGATTGCCACCGTCAAGGAATCCGGTCTGCGCGGCCGCGGCGGTGCGGGTTTCCCGACCGGTCTGAAGTGGAGCTTCATGCCGCGCCAGTTCCCCGGCCAGAAACACCTGGTCTGCAATTCCGACGAAGGCGAGCCGGGCACCTGCAAAGACCGCGACCTGCTGCAGTTCAATCCGCACATCGTGATCGAGGGCATGATCATCGCCGCCTACGCGATGGGCATCAGCCTCGGCTACAACTACATCCACGGCGAAATCTTCCAGACGTATGAACGTTTCGAAGAAGCGCTCGAAGAAGCCCGCGCCGCAGGTTACCTGGGCGATAGGGATGGCGGCATCCTGGGCAGCGGCTTCAAGTTCGAACTGCATGCGGCCCATGGCTTCGGCGCCTACATCTGCGGCGAGGAAACCGCGCTGCTCGAATCGCTCGAAGGCAAGAAGGGCCAGCCGCGTTTCAAGCCGCCGTTCCCGGCCAGCTTCGGCCTGTATGGCAAGCCCACCACGATCAACAATACCGAGACCTTCGCGGCCGTGCCGTGGATCATCCGGAACGGCGGCCAGGCGTATCTCGAATGCGGCAAGCCGAACAACGGCGGCACCAAGATTTTCTCGGTCTCCGGCGATGTCGAATTGCCCGGCAACTACGAAATCCCGCTGGGCACGCCCTTTTCCAAGCTGCTCGAACTGGCCGGCGGCGTACGCCAGGGCCGTAAGCTCAAGGCCGTGATCCCCGGCGGTTCGTCGGCACCGGTGCTGCCGGCTTCCATCATGATGGAAACCACGATGGACTACGACGCCATCGCCAAGGCCGGCTCGATGCTGGGCTCGGGCGCGGTCATCGTCATGGACGACAGCCGTTGCATGGTCGAGTCGCTGAAACGTCTTTCCTACTTCTACATGCATGAATCCTGCGGCCAGTGCACGCCTTGCCGCGAAGGCACGGGTTGGCTGTGGCGCATGGTCGACCGCATCCACACGGGCCAGGGACGCACGTCCGATCTGGACCTGCTGAACTCCGTGGCCGACAACATCCAGGGGCGCACCATCTGCGCATTGGGCGACGCCGCCGCGATGCCGGTACGGGCCATGATCAAGCACTTCCGTCCCGAGTTCGAAGCGCTGATCGCCAAGAACCCGAACGCGAGCGCGTCCACTGCTGCCCCAGCCGCAACCGCAGTTCAGCTCTGAACGCCCCGGAATAAATATGGTTGAAATCGAACTCGACGGACAAAAGGTAGAAGTCATCGAAGGCAGCATGATCATGCATGCCGCCGACAAGGCCAGCACCTACATCCCGCATTTTTGCTACCACAAGAAACTGAGCATCGCGGCCAACTGCCGCATGTGCCTGGTCGACGTGGAAAAGGCGCCCAAGCCGATGCCGGCCTGCGCCACGCCTGTGACCCAGGGCATGATCGTGCGCACCAAGAGCGACAAGGCGCTGAAGGCGCAGCAGTCGGTCATGGAATTCCTGCTGATCAACCACCCGCTCGATTGCCCCATCTGCGACCAGGGCGGCGAATGTCAGCTGCAGGATCTGGCCGTCGGCTACGGCGGCTCTTCTTCCCGCTACCAGGAAGAAAAACGCGTCGTGTTCCATAAGGACGTCGGCCCGCTGATCTCGATGGAAGAGATGAGCCGCTGCATCCATTGCACCCGCTGCGTGCGCTTCGGCCAGGAAGTGGCCGGCGTGATGGAGCTTGGCATGATCCACCGCGGTGAACACTCCGAGATCACCACCGTCGTCAACGACACCGTCGACTCCGAACTCTCCGGCAACATGATCGACATCTGCCCGGTCGGCGCGCTGACCAGCAAGCCGTTCCGCTACAGCGCCCGCACCTGGGAGCTGGGCCGCCGCAAGTCGATCAGCCCGCACGATTCCACCGGCGCCAACCTGATCGTCCAGGTCAAGAACAACAAGGTCATGCGGGTCGTGCCGCTCGAGAACGAAGACGTCAACGAGTGCTGGATCGCCGACCGCGACCGTTTCTCGTATGAAGCGCTGAACAGCGACGAACGCCTGACCCAGCCCATGCTGAAGCAGGGCGGCGAATGGAAAACCGTCGACTGGCAGACCGCCCTCGAATACGTGGCCAATGGCTTGCGCCAGATCAAGGCCGACCACGGTGCCAACAGCATCGGCACACTCGCCAGCCCGCACAACACGGTCGAAGAACTGTTCCTGGCCGCATCGCTCATGCGTGGCCTGGGCAGCGAAAACATCGACTACCGCCTGCGCAACGCCGAGTTCTCGCATACGGCTGGCCAGGTGCGCTGGCTCGGCACCTCGATCGCCTCGCTGTCGCAACTGCAACAGGTGCTGGTGGTGGGCTCGAACCTGCGCAAGGACCACCCGCTGTTCGCGCAGCGCATTCGCCAGGCTGCACGCCGTGGCTGCAAGGTGCACGCGTTGAACGCCGAGACGTATGACTGGGCCATGCCCGTCGCCAACAGCCTGGTGGCTGAAGCCTCCAACTGGTCGAAGCTGCTGGGTGAAGTGGCGATCGCGGTGGCGGCTGCCACCGAGGTCGCAGCGCCAGTGCAAGGCGATGCTGGTGATCAGGCCAAGGCCATCGCCAAGTCGCTGCTCAGCGGTTCGCGCAAGGCTATTCTGCTGGGCAACGCCGCGGCACACCACGCGAGCGCATCCAACCTGCTGGCCCTGGCCAACTGGATCGGCACCGCCACCGGCGCCAGCGTCGGCTACCTGACCGAAGCCGCCAACACCGTCGGCGCACAGTTCGTGAATGCCTTGCCAGGCGCGGGCGGCTTGACTGCCGGCCAGATGCTCGACGGCGGCCTCAAGGCCGTGCTGCTGCTGAACACCGAACCCGCGTTCGACGCAGCCGACGGCGCCCGCGCACTGGCGGGTCTGAACAAGGCGCAGATGGTCGTGACGCTGAGCCCGTTCAAGTCCAACCTGCAGATCAGTGACGTGTTGCTGCCGATTGCGCCGTTCACCGAAACCTCGGGTACCTTCATCAACGCCGAAGGCCGCATCCAGAGCTTCCACGCCGTGGTCAAGCCGCTGGCTGAAGCCCGCCCCGCCTGGAAGGTGTTGCGTGTGCTGGCCAATCTGCTGGGCGTGCCGGGCTTCGATTTCGAATCGTCGACCGACGTGCTGGCCCGGGCCACCGCCGCGGCCGCGGGGCAGACGCAACTGCCGGCCGAAGTGTTGTCCAACACCACGACGGCCGCGGTCGGCGTGGCGTCGTCCACCGGCATACCTGCAGTCGCCGCGATCTACCAGCTCGACGGCATCGTGCGCCGCGCCACGTCGCTGCAGATGACGGCCGACGCGCGCAACACGACGACGGCCTTCGCCGAAGGAGTGCCGGCATGATCGACAGCTTCTACAACGGTGGGCTGAACCTGATCGGCCAACACTGGTGGTCGGCCGCGGCCTGGCCCGTGATCTGGTCCCTGCTCAAGATCGTGCTGGTGCTGGCGCCCCTGATGGGCGCGGTGGCTTACCTCACGCTGTGGGAGCGCAAGTTGCTCGGCTGGATCCAGGTGCGCCACGGCCCCAACCGCGTCGGTCCGATGGGCCTGCTGCAGCCGATCGCCGACGCGCTCAAGCTGCTGACCAAGGAAATGATCAACCCCACGGCGGCCAGCCCCGGCTTGTTCCGCCTGGGCCCGATCATGGCCATCATGCCAGCGCTGGCCGCCTGGGTGGCGATCCCGTTCGGTCCTGAAACGGTGTTGGCCAACGTCAACGCGGGTTTGCTGCTGATCATGGCGATCACTTCGATCGAGGTCTACGGCGTGATCATCGCCGGCTGGGCCTCCAACTCCAAGTACGCCTTCCTCGGTGCGCTGCGCGCCTCGGCCCAGATGGTGAGTTATGAAATCGCCATGGGCTTCTGCCTGGTGGTGGTGATCATGGTCACGGGCAGCCTGAATTTGGGCGACGTGGTCGCCTCGCAAGGCAAGGGGATCGCCGCGAGCCACGGCTTCGGCATCCTGTCGTGGAACTGGCTGCCGCTGCTGCCGATCTTCGTGGTCTACGTGATTTCGGGCGTGGCTGAAACCAACCGCCACCCGTTCGACGTGGTCGAAGGCGAAGCCGAAATCGTGGCCGGCCACATGGTCGAGTATTCGGGCATGGGCTTCGCGATCTTCTTCCTGGCCGAATACGCCAGCATGTGGCTGGTGTCGATCCTGGCGGCGCTGATGTTCCTGGGCGGCTGGCTGTCGCCGGTGGGCTTCCTCGACTTCATCCCCGGCTGGATCTGGCTCGGCCTCAAGACCTTCTTCGTCGTCTCGCTGTTCATCTGGGTGCGCGCCACTTTCCCGCGCTTCCGTTATGACCAGATCATGCGTCTGGGCTGGAAGATCTTCATTCCCGTCACCCTGGTGTGGCTGGTGGTGGTCGGCGCCTGGATGCAGACCTCGTTCAATATCTGGAAATAAGGGAGGATGTGATGACAGCAGTCGCTTCCGTAAAAGATTTTGTCTCCAGCTTCATGTTGGCCGAGTTGGTCAAGGGCATGGCGCTCACCGGCAAGTACATGTTCAAGCGCAAGGTGACGGTGCAATTCCCCGAGGAAAAGACACCGATCTCGCCGCGCTTCCGTGGCCTGCACGCCCTGCGCCGTTATGAAAACGGCGAAGAGCGCTGCATCGCCTGCAAGCTGTGCGAGGCGGTCTGTCCGGCGCTCGCCATCACGATCGAATCGGAAGTGCGCGACGACGGTTCGCGCCGCACCACGCGCTACGACATCGACCTGACCAAGTGCATCTTCTGCGGCTTCTGCGAAGAAAGCTGCCCGGTCGATTCCATCGTCGAGACCCACATCCTGGAATACCACGGCGAGAAGCGCGGCGACCTGTACTTCACCAAGGACATGCTCCTGGCGGTGGGCGAT
>JAQGMQ010000396.1 GCA_028292305.1 Rhodoferax sp. | reverse complement strand
TCGACAACCACCTGCACATCATCCGCGGAGGACTCAACTTCAACCTCGAGTTGCGTTGGGACGGCGTGAAGAGCCTGGCCGACGCGATGGGCATGCTCAAGCGCCAGGTCGACATCACGCCCGCGCCGCAGTGGGTGCGGGTGGTGGGCGGCTTCACCGAACACCAGTTTGCCGAGAAGCGCCTGCCCACCATCGACGAGCTCAACACGGTGGCGCCCGACACGCCGGTGTTCCTGCTGCACCTGTACGACCGCGCCCTGCTCAACGGTGCCGCACTGCGCGCCGTCGGCTACACGAAAGACACGCCCGCGCCACCCGGTGGCGAGATCGTGCGCGACAGCGCCGGCAACCCGACCGGCCTGCTGCTGGCCAAGCCCAACGCGTCCATCCTCTACGCCACGCTGGCCAAGGGGCCGAAGCTGCCCTACGAATACCAACTGAATTCCACGCGCCACTTCATGCGCGAGCTGAACCGCCTGGGCGTGACCGGTGCCATCGATGCGGGCGGCGGTTTCCAGAACTACCCGGACGACTACAGGGTGATCCAGGAACTGGCCGACGCCGACCAGCTCACCATCCGCCTGGCCTACAACCTGTTCACGCAAAAACCCAAAGCCGAGAAAGAAGACTTTCTGCATTGGACTGCGACCTCGCAGTACAAACAAGGCACCGACTGGTTCCGCCACAACGGCGCGGGCGAGATGCTGGTGTTCTCGGCCGCCGACTTCGAAGATTTCCGCCAGCCGCGGCCCGACATGGCGCCCGAGATGGAGGGCGATCTGGAAGAGGTGGTGCGCCTGCTCGCGCAGAACCGCTGGCCATGGCGCCTGCATGCCACCTACGACGAGACCATCAGCCGCGCGCTCGACGTGTTCGAGCGCGTGAACCAGGACGTGCCGCTCGCCGGCCTGAACTGGTTCTTCGACCACTGCGAGACGATCTCCGACCAGTCGATCGACCGCATCGCGGCGCTCGGCGGCGGCATTGCCGTGCAGCACCGCATGGCCTACCAGGGCGAGTATTTCGTCGAGCGTTATGGCCATGGCGCGGCCGAGGCCACGCCGCCCGTCAAGAAGATTCTGGAGAAAGGTGTCAAGGTGTCCGCCGGCACCGATGCCACCCGCGTCGCCTCGTACAACCCCTGGGTTTCGCTGTCGTGGCTCATCACCGGCAAGACCGTGGGCGGCATGCAGCTGACCCCGCAGCGCAACTGCCTCGACCGCGAAGCCGCGCTGCGCATGTGGACTGAAAACGTGACCTGGTTCAGCAACGAGGTCGGCAAGAAAGGCCGCGTTGAAGTCGGCCAGTTCGCCGACCTGGTGGTGCCCGACCGCGACTTCTTCGCCTGTGCCGAGTCCGAGATCGCCGACACCACGGCGCTGCTGACCATCGTCGGCGGCAAGGTGGTCTATGGCGCGGGTGATTTCTCATCGTTCGATGACAAGCCTTTGCCGCTGGCCATGCCCGACTGGTCGCCGGTGCGGCGCTTCGGTGGTTATGCGGGCTGGGGCGAACAGGGCGCGCCGATGCAGGCCGGCATGCACAACCAGGTGTTGCGCAACGCGGCGGCTGCCTGCGCCTGCGCCAACGACTGCAACGTGCACGGCCACCAGCACGCCACGGCCTGGAGCGGCCAGCTGCCCATCGCCGATTTGAAGAGCTTCTGGGGCGCGCTCGGTTGCGCCTGCTGGGCCGTCTGATGGCGCAGATCCACGCCGCGTTCATCGCGCCCTGGGTGCACTGGCTGGCCCTGTTGTTCCTGTGTGCGGCCTATCTGCAGGGAGCGTTCGACAAGGCCCGCGACTTCCCCGGCGCCGTGGCCGAGATGCGGCACTTCGGCCTGTCGCCAGCGGCGCCGCTGGCTGCGGCCACCATCGCCATGGAGTTCACGGCCTCGGCGATGATCCTCACAGGTTATTACCGCTGGCTGGGTGCGCTGGCGCTGGCTGGCTTCTCGGTGATGGCCAACTTTCTGGCCGACCGTTTCTGGGAGGCGCCGCGCTCGCAGCGGGTGATGGTGGCCAACTCGTTCTTCGAACACTGGGGCCTGGCGGGTGGTTTTCTGCTGGTGGCCTGGTATGACCTGGGAGGCGGCCATGGCGCCTGATACGACCACAGCGGCCCCCGGCAAGACCGGCGGCAGTTTCGCACCGCTGGCGCAACCCGTGTTCGCGGTGTTGTGGGTGGCCACGGTGCTGGGCAACATCGGCAGCTTCATGCGCGACGTGGCCAGCTCGTGGATGGTGACCGAGCTTTCGGCCAGCCCGGCGGCCGTGGCGCTGATCCAGACGGCGGCCACGCTGCCGATCTTTTTGCTGGCCATTCCGGCGGGTGTGCTGTCCGACATTCTCGACCGGCGGCGCTTCCTGATCGGCGTGCAGCTTCTGCTGGCCTGCGTCAGCGGCACGCTGCTGTGGCTGTCGAAGACGAATGCGCTCACGGTCGAATATCTGGTGGGGCTGACCTTCGTCGGCGGCATCGGCGCGGCGCTGATGGGGCCGACCTGGCAGTCCATCGTGCCCGAGCTGGTGCCGCGCCAAGACCTGAAGAACGCGGTGGCGCTGAACTCGCTCGGCATCAACGTGGCGCGGGCCGTGGGGCCGGCGGCGGGCGGGCTGCTGCTGGCCAGCTTCGGCGCGTCCATGGCCTACGGTGCGGACGTGCTGAGTTATGTCTTCGTGGTCGCCGCGCTGCTGTGGTGGAAGCGGCCGGCCGCGGTCGACACGGGTTTGTCGGAGCAGTTCTTCGGCGCGTTCCGCGCGGGCCTGCGTTATGCGCGCGCCAGCAAGGAGCTGCATGTGGTGCTGCTGCGCGCCGCGGTGTTCTTCCTGTTCGCCAGTGCCGTGTGGGCGCTGCTGCCGCTGGTGTCGCGGCGCATGCTGCACGGCAGCGCGGGCTTCTATGGCGTGATGCTCGGCGCGGTGGGCGGGGGGGCCATCGTCGGCGCGCTGCTGTTGCCCAGGCTGCGCCAGAAGCTCGACGCCGATGGCCTGGTGCTGCTGGCTTCCTTGCTGAGCGCCGGGGTGATGGGCGGGCTGACGCTGGCGCCGCCGCAGTTCGTCGCCGTGCCGCTGATGCTGGTGCTCGGCGCGGGCTGGATCATCGCGCTGACCACGCTCAATGGCGTGGCCCAGGCGGTGTTGCCCAACTGGGTGCGCGGGCGCGGCCTGGCCATCTACCTGATGGTGTTCAACGGGGCCATGGCCGGCGGCAGCCTGGGCTGGGGCCTGATCGCCCAGGAGATCGGCATACCGGCCACCTTGCTGGCCGGCGCCGTGGGGCTGGTGGTGGTGGCCTTCATCTTCCACCGCGTGAAGCTGCCCACCGGCGAGGCCGACCTGCAGGCGTCGAACCACTGGCCCGAACCGATGCTCACCGAGCCGGTGGCGCACGACCGCGGGCCGGTGCTGGTGCAGATCGAATACCACGTGGCCAAGGCCGACATCCCTGCGTTCCTGTTCGCGATGCGGCATGTGGCGCAGGAGCGGCGGCGCGACGGGGCGTATGCCTGGGGTGTGTCTGAGCACACCGCGCAGCCGGGGCTGGTGCTCGAGTGGTTCATGGTCGAGTCGTGGGCCGAACACCTGCGCCAGCACCAGCGTGTATCGAAGGCCGACGCCGACATGCAGGGCGAGGTGTTGCGTTTTCATGCCGGGCCCGATAAGCCCGTGGTGCACCACTACCTGGCGCTGTATTTGAAAGACGGCAAGCCGCCGGTTGCAACGGAGGTCAACCATGGCTGACTTGTTGTCCACCAACGCAGTGCCGGCCGAGAAGCCGATCCTGGCGCGGCTTTCCATCGCCATGTTCGGCATGGTGATGGGCATCGGCGGGCTGGCCAATGCCTGGGCCGCGGCGGCCCA
>JAQGMQ010000389.1 GCA_028292305.1 Rhodoferax sp. | reverse complement strand
GGCAGACCTCCGACCGGCGCGGCCTAGGGCGCCAGCCGTTCGCGCAGCCAGCCGCCGTCCGTGTTCTTCAGGTAGCGCAGCCGGTCGTGCAGCCGGCTCTTGCGGCCCTGCCAGAATTCCCAGCGGTCGGGCACGAGCCGGTAGCCACCCCAGTGCGGAGGCCGCGGCGGATTCAGCAAGAACTGCGCGCCGTATTTGGCCGCATTGGCCACCAGCACGCCTCTGCCACTGATGACCTGGCTCTGCGGGCTGGCCCATGCGCCCAGGCGCGAGTCGAGCGGCCGGCTCTTGAAATAGGCGTCGCTCTCCGCATCGCTGACCTTTTCGACCAGGCCTTCGATGCGCACCACGCGCTCCAGCGCGACCCAGTGGAACTGCAGCGCCGCGAACGGATTGCCGGCCAGCTCCTGGCCCTTGCGGCTGTCGTAATTGGTGTACCAGACGATGCCGCGCTCGACGTAGCCCTTGAGCAGCACGATGCGGGTCGACGGCCGCAGGTCGCTGCCCACGGTGGCCAGCGTCATGGCGTTGGGCTCGGGCAGCGCACCGGCAAGCGCCTCGCCGAGCCATTGCGCAAACTGCGCCAGCGGCGCGGCGTGCGAGGCCTTTTCGTCGAGTTCGGCGCGTTCATAACTCTTGCGCAAATCAGCCAGCTCGGCCGATGTGGGAACGGAGGTGGAAGGTGAGGAGGGATGGCTCATGGCACGCATTGTGCAACCGGCGGCCGTATGGATGCACAATCTCCCTGGCACAACAGCAACTGGAGCCAGCGCATCGAACCTATCTCCGTTTTCTCGAACCTGGAGGATCGCCTGCTTCCCGTGGTCATCGTGCTGGCCGCGGGGCGCGGCGAGCGCTTCCTCGCATCCGGCGGGCAGACGCACAAGCTCGAAGCGCCGCTGGCCGGCAAACGGGTGCGCGACCACACCCTGGCCGCCGTGCGCGCCAGCGGCCTGCCTTGGTGGATGGTGAAGGCCGCCCCCGGCCTGCGCGGCATGGGCGACTCGATCCGCGCCGGGGTCATGGCCACCCAGCACGCCCCCGGCTGGCTGGTGCTGCCAGCCGACCTGCCCCTGGTCCGCCCCGCCAGCCTGCTGGCCGTGGCCCAGGCCCTGACCCACGCGCCCGTGGTGGTGCCGCACTGCGACGGCAAACGCGGCCACCCGGTCGGTTTCGATTCCACCTGCATGCATGCCCTGCTGGCGCTGGAAGGCAACGAAGGCGCCGGCCCGATCGTGCGCGCCCAGCGGGCCAGCGACATGGTGGTGGACCTGGCGCTGAACGACATCGGTGTTGTCACCGACATCGATACGCTGGACGACCTGGCGGCGGCCGAGCAGCTGTTTGTGCAGCGCCGGGCGGCTTGAAAGGACAGGCGGCCGGAGGTTCCCGTGCAGACCTTCCTGAGCCAGGGCCGCCAAGCTTCGGACATCGCGAAACCCGGCTTTAGGCGCCAAACTCTACGGTGAACCTGCGATGATGGCCCTGCGCGCGCCACGGATGAGCGTTGCCAAGCCGGGAGTCACGAATGGTCCGAAAAAACAAGAAACGTGCGGCCATCGCCGCGATCGTGTTGCTGGGAGTGGGGGTCGCGCTGGTGTATGGCCTCCGACAGCGATTCGAAGGCCGGATCAATGCGTTGGAGGTTGACCTCGCTGCGCCGTTCGCCTATGTGTCCACGCCTGCGCTTTCAGCGCTGCCACGCGACCTGGTCAAAGCGCCGGTCTTGCACGATGTGCTCACCGACGACTTCGCTTTCTACTACGAGGAGCAGGAAGACCGCTTGAGCCTGGGAGGCGCGATCAAACGCATCGCCTTCGAGCACGACACGACCTGGCCCGACCAGTTGCTGCAGGCAGCGCTCGACACGCCGGCTGAAGTCGGGTTTTGGCCCGATGCCAAGGGTGCGCCGCGCTACTGGCTGCTGGCCATGACGCGTGGCCCACTGGCTACCGTGCTGCAGGGCCTGGCCAGTGTCGCGGCCAATGATTCACAGCTCAGCGTGATTGGCAGCGTCCGTGCCAACGGCGCCGAAGTCACGGCGTACGCACTGAAGCTCTCGCCGCGCCGTACGCTGGTCCTGCTGTCGCAGGGCACGCGTGTCGTTTTGCTCAGCGACCCTGGGCTGCTGTTCGACACGGAACGAGCGACCGATCCGCGTGCCCTTGGCGTGGTCGCCGGCCTGTTGTCACCAGGTGCCGATGCCGAGTCTGCCTGGCGGCACAGCTTCGGCATCGGCCCCGCCGCCAGCGCCCATACCCTCGTGGCCGATGCGCGGCTGCTGTCGTTCGGCTACCAGCATTTCTTTCCCGGTGTCCAGGCGCTGCGTGTCGATGTGGCTGCCGGCGGCGCAAAATTCGCGACCGCACTGCGCCTGAAAACGCCGGACACTTTGCCAGCCTCGCCCGCCGACAGAAGCTTGTGGTCGGCCCTGCCGATGGGGCCGGCCGCCTGCGTTATTTTGCCCACCCAGTGGTCTCAGCTTGAAGGTGTCATGGAAGGCACCAGCGCCAAGGCGGCAGAGGGCGGCGACAAAATCGACTGGAAGGCTTTCGCAGCACAGTTCGAGGGGCCCGCCGCGATCTGCTGGTACGGTGCATCCCAACTGCACACCCCGCTGCTGGTGGCGCAAACCCGGGCGGGCGCCAGTGCCAACCCGCAAAGCCCAGTGGCATTGGAAGCCTTGTTCCGTTGGGCGCTGCCGGCCACGGCTCAGCGTACCGAGCCGGCGACACCGCCTGGTGCCGACGTCTGGCAAAGCAATGTCGATGCCCCATGGGGCGCCGCCGAAGACGACCATCCACCCAGCTACAAGCCGACGCTCGCGCGCCAGGGCCGCTGGGTGAGTTTTTCGCCGGACGACGCGCTGGTCGCCAAGGCGCTCGATACCCAGGGCAAGCGCTACCCCAGCGTCAATGACACGCTGCCACCCGGCGCGGTCAACCCGGGCACCACGCTGAGCGTCGCGGCGCCGGCTCAGATTGCCGATCTGTTGCAGCGCGAGGCTTTCGCCGTGCTGCCAGCCGAGCAGGAAGTCCTGCGACAAGCTGCGCAGAGGCACCTCGTCCCGCGCTTCGACGCCTTGC
>JAQGMQ010000370.1 GCA_028292305.1 Rhodoferax sp. | reverse complement strand
TCGGCGCGTGCAGCGTTTCGGCCTGCGGGAAGAGATTGCGGCGAAGCCCGACCAGCGCGCTGATGGCCGAACGCAGTTCAACGGCGATCGATGTCCGCCGCGTGGCGGCCAGGGCGTTGCCCAGCGCGTCGTCGATGTGGGCCAGCAGCGCGGGCGGGTTGTCCATGGCACGCGACGCGGTGCGCTCGCGGAACAGGCGCGCCAGATCGGCCATCAGCGGGTCGGCCACGGCCGCGTCGAACGAGGAACGCACACGTTGCAGCGCCACGATGTCGGCGCCCACGCGCAGATCGAGCAAGGCGTCGGCCGAGACCCCGGCCACTGCGCCGCCTGAAGCGGCGATACGGGGCGCCAGCAGCGAAGTGCGGTCGAGCATGCGCACGGCATAGACGTCGGCCTGGGCCGAGAGACGCGGCGCCGCGGCCATGTCCGCCAGCTCGCGCCAGGTGGCACGCTGGATGCGCCGCGCGCTCCAGTCGGCGCCCACCGAACGCATCAGCCGCGTGGTGCGCGCGGCCACGACGATGCCGATCACCTGCGCCGTCATCGAGTTGGTGAAGCTCACCAGGTCGGCGCTGGCCGTGTCGTGCATCGCCAGCGCGCTGGCCACGCCGATCAGGATCGGCAGCGCCCTGCCGGCCGTGCTGGGCCGCGCCACATAACAACCGAGCACCAGGAAGAACGGCGCACACACGGCCACCAGCATGCCGAAGTCGTGCACGGCGGGCAGCAACAGCAGCACATAGACCGCCGACAGCGGCACCGACCACAGGGTGTAGATCAGGAAGCTGTGGATGGCCGGCACCGGGTCGTCCATCGACGCGAAGAAGCAGCAGAACACCGCGGCCATCATCACCGCCGCCGAGCCGCTGGGCCAGCCGGTGAAGATCCAGAATGCGCTGCACAGGCACACGGCAATCACCGCGGCCAGGCTGGACAACAGCGCCATGCCCACGTCGCGGTGCATGGCCGCGTGGCCGAGGGTCTGCAGCCGCCGCGACGGTGGCGCCTTGCCGGTCAGGCCCGCGTCGACCTCCTGGCGCAACGACCTGCATTCATGCCAGCCCTGCACCAGCTCCTCGAGCCGCTCGGCCAGGGCGATGCGCAGGGCGCGCGGCCGGGGGGCGATGGTGGATGCCTGCGCGGCAACGGCAAAAGCGCGGATGGCATTGCGCAAGGTGGCCAGCTCGGCATCGGCGTCGGCATCGGTGCCGGGCTGGCGTGTGTCGAGGGTCTCCAGCCATTGGCCGGTCTGCGCGAGCAAGGCCACCACGTCGGCCGGCAGGGTGTCTGCGGGCTCACCTGTGTCTGCGCCGGTGCCTGTGTCTGTGCCTTCCGCCAGGCGCAGCGCCTCCAGCCGGTCTTCCACCGCTGACAACGCTGGCGTCAACGCCGCCACGCGGTCCTGCACCGCACGCACGGCACCGACCGTCCAGCGCAGGTGGGTGGTGTCGAAAGGGATGTGCGTCGACAGCAGGCGCAGCTGCGTGATATCGGTCGCCACGCGCTGGCGGTTGTCGGCCAGCGTGGCGCCCGACGCGGCCGGCCGCATCAGGTTCAGCAGCCACTGGCGTGTGTCGCCCAGGCTGCGGTCCAGCAGGCCCAGCACGGCCGGGCCCAGGCCCGCCGGCAAAATTGCGCTGTGCACGATGGTGGCGGCCAGGATGCCCAGGCCGATCTCTTCAACACGCGCCACGGCCGTGTCGAACAACTGCAGCGGTGCATCGACCGAGGGGAATCCGATCAGCGCCACGGTGTAGCCGGCCAGCATGAACACATAGGAGCGCGGCGTGCGGTCCTGCAGCGAGAAGTACAGGCACACCGCCACCCACAAGGCCAGCGCCAGTGTCAGCAGCTCGGGCGCGTTCGACAGGGGCGGCACCAGCACGACGGCGGCCGCGCAGCCGATCAGCGTGCCCATGAACCGGTAGAGCGCCTTGGAGCGCACCGCGCCGGCCAGCGGACTGGCCACCACGTACGTGGTCAACATCGCCCAGAAAGGCCGCGGCTGGCCCATGCGGCTGGCCACGTACATGGCGAGCATCGCCGCGACGAAAGCCTTCAGCGAAAAAATGATTTCGGCGCGGCTGTAGCGCGGCGGGCGCAACGTGGACAGCGTGTGAAACGCGTTCATGGCGTAGTCGCCTCGCTGCCCTGCTCCACCCGCGGTGGCGGCAGTGTGGCCGCGGTGCAACCCAGGCGTTCGCGCAACACGTCGAACACCCGCAGGCAGGCGGCCAGATCGTCGTCGGCGATGCCGTCGTACAGCACGACGCGCATGCTGATCAGCGCGTCTTCGATTTGCGCACAGGCCTGGGCGCCGGCAATGGTGAGGTGCAAGGTCTTGGCGCGCCGGTCGGCCACGTCTTCACGGCGGTCGATAAAACCCATCTGCAGCAACTGGTCGAGCGAGCGCGCGAGCGAAGGCCCTTCGATGCCGAGCAGATCGGCCAGCACGCCCTGGCGCATGCCGTCCCCCTGCCGCCCGATCATCACCAGCGGCCAGGCCAGCGCCTGCGACAGACCCACATGCGCCACCGCCTGATTGGCCGCGGCGCGGTAGGCGCGCTCCAGCACCGGCAACGACGTGCCGACCACCAGCAGCATGGATTCGCGGCGGGTGCGGGCGGCACGGCGGGTTTGGGGGCTGGTCATGGTGGGGTTCTCAGGCTCTTAGAAAGGCGGCGCCGGCCAAATTAGATAGCAAGCTTGCTAAGATTATATGCCAACTGCGGATTTCGCGTCGTCCGTGCTTGAGTTCACCGGCGCCGGGCGTGCCGCAGGTGCGCATCTTTCCTACAGCACCGACGGCGGAGCTGCGTTAAAAACAAGGCTTGAACCGCGGTTGCCACGAGGAGGTTTCTCATGCACAAAAGCAAATTGGCCGGACTGATCATCGATTGCCAGACCGACGACCTGCCCGCCGCCGCCAGCTTCTGGAGCCAGGCGCTGGGGCTGCCCGAAGACACTTCGCCGGGCGGAACGGATGGGCGGTACGTGGATCTGCTGTACCCGGACAACGCCCTGCACGTGGAGGTGCAGAAAGTGACGCATCCGAGCCGGGTGCATCTGGACATCGAAACGGACGATGTGGAAGCCGAGGTGGAACGGCTGGAGCTGCTGGGGGCGAGGCGGGTTCAGCAGGTGAAGACCTGGTGGGTGATGGAGGCGCCTACGGGGCAGAGGTTTTGTGTGGTGCGGGTGCAGAATTCAAATTTTGATGCGGTGGCGAAGGTTTGGGGGTGAGGGGTGGGGAGTGAGGG
>JAQGMQ010000369.1 GCA_028292305.1 Rhodoferax sp. | reverse complement strand
TGTCGCGCCCGTCGAAGCGTATGGCGCCGCGCAGCGTGGCCCCCGGCGCCAGCAGCCGCAGAATGGCCAGCGCAGTGGTCGACTTGCCGCAGCCGGATTCGCCGACCAGCGCCAGCGTCTCACCGCGCTGAATGGCCAGATCGAGCCCGCGCACGGCCTGTATCGGCCCCTGCGAGCCGCGAAAGCTGATGTCGAGGCCGCGGATGTCGAGGAGCGGGGCGGCGGTTACCAGGTCAAGCGCCATGCTAGCGCCCCCGCAGGCGTGGATTGAAGGCGTCGTTCAGGCCATCGCCGACCAGGTTCAGCGCCAGCACCGTCAACACGATCGCCGCGCCCGGCAGGGCCGTCAGGTACCAGGCCGTGCGCAGCAGCTCGCGGCCTTCGCCGATCATGCTGCCCCAGCTCACCGCGTTCGGGTCGCCCATGCCGAGAAACGACAACGCCGACTCGATCAGGATGGCGCTGGCCACCAGCACCGAGGTGGTCACGATCACCGGCGGCAAGGCGTTGGGCAGCATCTCCTGCAGCATGATGCGCAGGTGGCCGAAGCCCTGGCTGCGGGCGGCCAGCACGAACTCGGTCTCGCGCAGCGTGCGGAACTCGGCCCGCACCAGCCGGGCGATCACCGGCCACGAGGCCAGGCCGATGGCCAGCACGATCACCTGCACCGAAGGCTGGCCGATGGCCACCACCACGATCACGAACAGGAAGGTGGGCACGGTCTGGAACAGCTCGGTGACGCGCACCAGCACGTCGTCGATGAGGCCGCCGAAATAACCCGCCGTGGCCCCGACCACGATGCCGATGCACAGGCTCAGCACGGCCGCCACCACCCCCACCGCCAGCGACACCCGCGCGCCGTGGGCGATGCCGGCCACCACGTTGCGGCCCATCGAATCGCTGCCCAGCGGATAGGCCGCGTCCTGCCCCGGCCAGAGCAGGGGCGTGGTCACCATGTCGAGCGGGTCCCCCGGGTACAGCAGCGGGGCCAGCAGCGCCAGTGCCACCACGGCCAGCAGCAGCAACACACCGGCCACCGCGGCCGGATTGCGCACGAAGGCGTGCAGCGCGGCATGCCGGTTCGATGGCGCCACGCTCAGTGGCTCGGTCGGCGGGTTGCGATCCGAGAAACGCGCCGCATGCTGCCGCAACCGCTGCAGCAGGCCGTTGACCGCGGGCGCTCGCGCGGTGGGCGCGGCTGTGCCGGCGATGGGGAAAGGAGTGGACATGGCGGGATTGAAAAGTGGAAAAAATATGTCGCTGGTCAACGCAACTGGATGCGCGGATCGAGCCAGGCCTGCAGCACATCGACCAGCATGTTGGCCACGATCACCAGCAGCGACGACAGCAGCAGGATGCCCAGCAGCACGGTGTAGTCGCGTGCCATCACCGACTCGAACGCCAGCCGGCCCAGGCCCGGCCAGCTGAACACCGTCTCGACCACCACGGCGCCGCCGAGCAGCGTGCCGAAGTGCATGCCGGCCACCGTGGTCACCGGGATCAGCGCGTTGCGCAGCACATGGTGGGCCGTCACCTTGAGCGGATGCAGCCCCTTGGCCACCGCCGTGCGCACGAAGTCCTGCCGGCTGACTTCGAGCATCGAAGCCCGCGTCAGCCGCGAGAAGATGGCGATGTAGAAGCCCGACATCGACAGGGCCGGCAACACCAGGTGCCGCGCCACATCGGCCACCCTGGCCCAGCCCGTATAACCCGCGCCGATGCTGCCGCTGCCGCCGGTGGGCAACCAGCCCAGGTGCACCGAAAACAGCACGATGGCCATCAGCCCCAGCCAGAAGCCGGGCGTGGAATACAGCAACAGCGCCAGCACCGACAGCACGCGGTCGGGCCAGCGGCCCACCCGGCTGGCCATCACGCTGCCAACCACGATGCCGATGGCCAGCGCGGCACCGAGCGCGGCCAGCATCAGCAGCAAGGTGTTGCCCAGGCGCGCACCGATCAGCGTTGTGACCGGCATGTTGTAGCGCGGCGACGTGCCCAGGCTGAAGTGCGCCAGGTGGATCAGGTAGGCCGCCAGCTGGTGCAGCACCGGCAGGTCGAGACCGAAGTGGCTGCGCAGTTGGGCCATGGTCTCGACCGTGGCCGAGCCCGATTCGGCGGCGATGACATCGGCCGCATCACCAGGCACCAGCTGCAGCAGGCAGAAGTTCAGGATCACCACGCCGATGACCGTCGGCACGGCCTGCCACAAGGTGCGCCGGACGGCACGGGCCGCTTGGATGAGATGCATGGCGAAGAGACTCCAGAAGAAATGAACGGCGCGGCGCATTGCCGTGCGGCGGTAAGGCCTGTCGGCGATGCCAGGCGCTCAGCATAGGAGCCGTGCCAGGCCAGGGGCAACGAAGCAAACCGAATAAACAAAGCCGTTTCTCTGGACTGCATGGGCCCCGAGGTGCTGGCCGCCGCAACGCACGGACGCGCGCCACGACGCACCACGACGCGCCACCCGGCACACCACGTACCACCACGCACCACCCATCGCATAACCTCATGCGGGAATCTTCGTTTCACAAGCCCCTGCGGCGTGCGAGATTGGGACCCTGTCCACATCGCCCGCGCAGCAACGCACGGCTGTCTGTCCCACCATGAATTTCCAACAACTGCGCTCCGTGCGAGAGACCGTCCGCCGCGGCTTCAACCTGACCGAAGTGGCGCAGTCGCTGCAAACCACGCAGTCGGGCATCAGCAGGCAGATACGCGAACTAGAAGAAGAGCTGGGCATCGAGCTGTTAATCCGCTCGGGCAAACGGCACACCGCCCTCACCGAGCCTGGCCGCCATCTGATG
>JAQGMQ010000363.1 GCA_028292305.1 Rhodoferax sp. | reverse complement strand
CCGAGCAGCTTGATGGGTGCGATCTTCGCTTTCATCACGCCAATCGGCATCTGGTAGACCGGTTGCAGCACCCCGTCGATTAGAAAGCGGATGACGCCCTGTTCGAGGAGCGGCTCCTGGTGGATGTCTCTGGCGCGCTGGTTGAAGGCGTACTGCCACAGCCAGTCGACCACCTGCACCACGCCCTGGTCGTTGGCGTCGAGCTGCTTGTTGGTGCGGCCCAGCTCCACCAGTTGCTCGAAGCTGCCGCCGCCGCTGTTGCCGCCGGCCTTCTGCGCGATCTTGACCGACTTGGCCAACGCAAAGAATTCGGCCGTGAACCGGTGGATCTCGAGCGGGCTGGCCACCACGCGGCGCACGCTGCGGCGCGACTGGCGCTCCACCTCGCCGACCCAGTCGGTGATGAACGGCTCGCTGGTCGCCACCACCACCTCGGTGGCCGTGACCTGCACCGGCAGCACCTTGTGGCGCTCGGCATAGACCGCACTCATGGTGTCGGCCACCTTGCCCACTTCCACGCGCAGCGGATCGATGCGCAGATAGGTCAGCCCGGCCCGGCCAGCCAGCCACTGGGTCAGCGTTTCCACATCGAGCGGCTTGCCGTCGGACACGCGCAACATGGCGACGCTGGCCAGCCGCACCAGCGCCGGCTGGGCGCTTTCAGCCTGCGCGCAGCGGGCGATGGTGCGCTGCACTTCCTCGGCCGAGATCACGCCGTCTTCGCCGAGCCACTGCACCAGCAGGCGCCAGTGCACCGGGCCGACGTAGTCCGCGGCTGATGACTTGGCCGAGGTCGTGGCATTGCTATGGGCCGTGGTTTTTGAAGCGGCAGGGTTATTCATTCAAGCCTCGACCGGTTTGAAGACTTTGAGCCACTTGGCGGCCGGCAGCCCCCAGCGGGTCTGGATGGCTTCGGCACGCTCCAGCAACTCGGTGCGCGTGGGCCGGCTCGCGGTGCGCTGCGCCAGCACCACGGTGTTGCCCTCGCGCGTGGGGCGGAAAGCCCACACCGCGTCCTTGCCGAAAGCCGCGGTGATCTTGGCCACGCTTTGCGGATAACTCGAGTCTTCGCCGAACAGGTTCACCGTCATGCAGCCTTCGTCGGTCAACAGGCGGCGGCAGTCGGCGTAGAAATCTTCGCTGTCGAGCACCGGCGCGGCCGCGTCTTCGTCGTACAGGTCGACCTGCAGCGCGTCCACCGTGCCGGCCCATGCGGTGTTCTGGATCTGCAGCGCGGCGTCGCCCAGCACCACCGTCAGGCGTTCGTCGTCGGGCGGCAGCTTGAACCAGAAGCGGCAGGCCGACACCACCTGCGGGTTGATCTCGACCGCCGTGGTGCGCATGCGCAGCTTCTTGCGGCTGAACTTGGTCAGCGCCGCGGCCCCCAGACCGAGCTGCATCGCATGCCGCCTGGCCACGCTGCTGGCCGGCACGAACAGCAGCCAGGCCATCATGCGCTGCACGTAGTCGAGCTCGATCTCATAAGGCGCATCCAGCAGCATCGAACCCTGCACCCACTCGGTGCCCAGGTGCAAGGTGCGCACGTCGCCGTAGTCTGAGAAATTGACCTCGGGCAAGGCGCTGGTGATGCTGGTCGGCCGCGCGACGCGGGCGGAGCGAGAGGATGTGGTTCGTGTCATCGGTGTCGGACAAAGGAAATCAGGTCAAGCCATAAAGTTCGAAAACTTCGCGCCAGGCGGCCAGCTTGCGCTCGAAGCTCCAGGATGCATTGGCCGGGCTGGTGGACGGCAGCTTGTGCACCGGCACCCCCAGCGCCTGCACCAGCGGCGCAAAGCGAAAACTCTCCGCCCCATTGTGCGCGACAGCCAGCAGTTGCGGACAACGCTGCCGCAGCGCGGCGAAATCGTTCACCACGGCGTTGCGGATCCGGCTGTCCAGGCTGCCTTCGCGTTCGCAACTCGCGTAGACGTCCCACAAGCCGAGCCCGTGGTCCAGGAGAAACTGGCTCCTGGCGTCATAAGCCACGCGGTGGTCGGCGCCGCCGGCTGCGCCCAGCAAGGTGTAGACGATGCGCCAGAAATGGTTCTGTGGGTGGCCATAATATTGTTGCGCCCCAAGCGAGCGTACCCCGGGGAAACTGCCCAGGATCAACAGCCGCGTTCGATCGCCGACCAAAGCCGGCAGGCCGACCAGCCGCTCTGGCGCGGTGTCCGCATTGGCCTTGTCGGCAGTTTTTTTCACCATGGCGATTTGATCTGAACGAGAGGATGAGACGGATGGACTTCGACGCGATCTGGGCGTACCTGAGTACGCAGGGCATGGATTTTGGCCTGAAAATCCTCGGCGCCCTGGCGGTATGGTTGATCGGCCGGTGGTTCATCGGCCTGGCCTCGCGCCTGATGGGCGTGGGCCTGGCCCGCAGCGGCCGCATCGACGCCACGCTGTCCAACTACCTGCGGTCGATCCTGTCGGTGGCGCTGAACATCCTGCTGGTGCTGGCCGTGCTCGACATCTTCGGCGTGAAGACCACCTCGTTCGCGGCACTCTTGGCCGGTGCCGGCCTGGCCATCGGCACGGCCTGGGGCGGGCTGCTGACGCATTTCGCGGCCGGCGTGTTCCTGCAGGTGCTGCGGCCCTACAAGGTAGGCGACCATGTGAAGCTGGCCGGCGTGGACGGCATCGTGCGCGAGCTCGGCCTGTTCGGCACCACGGTGGTGACCGAAGACAACGCCAGCGCGCTGGTGGGCAACAACAAGGTGTTGTCGGACACCATTCTCAACTTCAGCAGCCTGGCCTCGCGGCGTGTGGACTGCACGGCCAAGATCGAGAAGGACGTGGACGTGAACCAGGCCATCGCCCGCATCAAGACGGCCGTGGCGGCCGTGCCGAATGTATTGCCCGAGCCCGCGCCGATCGTCGAGATTCTGCAGTTCACGGCGGAAGGACCGCTGCTGTGTGTGCGGCCCTCGGCCGACAACAAGCACTACTGGCAGGTGTACTTCGATACGCACCGGGCGGTGGTGGCGGCGCTGAATGGGAAGGCTTATCCGGTGCCTGAGGGGGACTTGGCGGGGAAGCTGCCGCCGCCTTAGGATTTTTACGCGTAGGGAGCTGTTCTTCCTGAGGCGCGGCGAGTTGGTCCGTCCCCTGCTCGTTCTGAAGCTTGTCGAAGGGTCTGGTTCGGGTTGTTATGGCTGGTTTATTTGTCAACGTCTGTTGATGCCGCTGGCCGGGAGTCGCCCGGCGGCGAGTCACCTTCTTTTGCTTCGCCAAAAGAAGCTAACGGAAGAAAAGGCGACCCGCAGTCTGGGACCCTGCGCTGCGCTACGGGCAAACCTGCGCTGGCGGGTGTCGGCGGGGGTCTGGCTAAACTCGCTGCGCTCAAACAACGCCAGCCCTGATCCCGCCGCCCCCCACCAGCGCAGGCCCAGCCAGGACGGGTGGGGGTCCGGGGGCCGGATACCGCCGTCGCTGCGCTGGGCAACAGCCGAACAGCCAACAGCCCCAGCGGCCGTGACAGGCACCCCTGCCTTGTCCCCTCTCCCGCGTGCGGGAGAGGGTTAGGCTGAAGTTCCCCCGCCTCCCGACCTGTCATAACCCCTCTGCGCCCTCGAGAGAGGCT
>JAQGMQ010000242.1 GCA_028292305.1 Rhodoferax sp. | reverse complement strand
CCGCCGGCGACACCTCGAGCGCCATGTCCATCTTGGCGACACGCGCTTGCAGCACCTTGAGCTGGATCGCGGCGATCGATTCGATGTTCTTCGCGTCGAGCGCATGGAATACCACCGTCTCGTCGATCCGGTTCAGGAACTCGGGGCGGAAGTAGTTCTTCAGCTCGTCGGACACCGCATCCTTGATGTCCTGCTGGTCGCGTCCGGCCATGGACTGGATGATGGGCGAGCCGATGTTGCTGGTCATCACGATGACGGTGTTCTTGAAGTCCACCGTGCGGCCCTGGCCATCGGTCAGGCGCCCGTCGTCGAGCACCTGCAGCAGCACGTTGAAGACGTCCGGGTGCGCCTTCTCCACCTCGTCGAGCAGCACCACGCTGTAGGGCTTGCGGCGCACGGCTTCGGTCAGGTAGCCGCCCTCCTCATAACCCACGTAGCCCGGCGGCGCGCCGATCAGGCGGGCCACCGAATGCTTCTCCATGAACTCGCTCATGTCGATGCGCACCAGGTGGTCTTCCGAGTCGAACAGGAAGCCGGCCAGCGCCTTGCACAGCTCGGTCTTGCCCACGCCCGTGGGGCCGAGGAACAGGAACGAGCCGGTGGGCCGGTTCGGGTCGGACAGGCCGGCACGCGAGCGGCGGATGGCGCTGGCCACGGCGTTGATGGCCTCGTCCTGGCCCACCACGCGCTCATGCAGCTTGACTTCCATCTGCAACAGCTTGTCGCGCTCGCCCTGCATGAGCTTGCTCACCGGAATGCCGGTGGCACGGGCCACGACTTCGGCGATTTCCTCGGCGCCGACTTGCGTGCGCAGCAGCCGCGGCGCGTTGGTGGCGCCCTTGTTCGACTCCTTGTCCTGCGTGGCCTTCAGCTGTTTTTCGAGCTCGGGCAGCTTGCCATACTGCAGCTCGGCGACCTTGTTGAAATCGCCCTTGCGCTTCAGCTCCTCGATCTGGAAACGCATCTTGTCGATGGCTTCCATGACCTGGGCGCTGCCTTGCGCCTGGGCTTTCTCGGACTGCCAGATCTCGTCGTAGTCGGCGATTTCCTTCTCGAGCTTGGCGATCTCTTCCTCGATCAGGCCGAAGCGTTTGATCGACGATTCGTCCTTCTCGCGGCGCACGGCCTCACGCTCGATCTTCAGCTGGATCAGGCGGCGGTCGAGCCGGTCCATCAGCTCGGGCTTGGAGTCACGTTCGATGGCGATCTTGCTGGCGGCCTCGTCGATCAGGTCGATGGCCTTGTCGGGCAGGAAGCGGTCGGTGATGTAGCGGTCGCTCAGTTCGGCCGCGGCCACGATGGCCGGGTCGGTGATCTGCACGCCGTGGTGGGCTTCGTATTTTTCCTTCAGTCCGCGCAAGATGGCGACCGTGGCTTCCACACTCGGCTCGCCCACCAGGATCTTCTGGAAGCGGCGTTCCAGCGCGGCGTCTTTTTCGATGTATTTGCGGTATTCGTCGAGCGTGGTGGCGCCGACGCAATGCAGCTCGCCACGGGCCAGCGCGGGCTTGAGCATGTTGCCCGCGTCCATCGCGCCTTCGCCCTTGCCGGCGCCCACCATGGTGTGCAGCTCGTCGATGAAGACGATGGTCTGGCCCTCGTCCTTGGCAAGTTCGCTGAGCACGGTCTTCAGGCGTTCCTCGAACTCGCCACGGAACTTGGCGCCGGCCAGCAGCGCGGCCATGTCGAGCGACAACACGCGTTTGCCCTTCAGCGAATCCGGCACTTCGCCGGCCACGATGCGCTGGGCCAGGCCTTCGACGATGGCCGTCTTGCCGACACCGGGCTCGCCGATGAGTACCGGGTTGTTCTTGGTGCGGCGTTGCAGCACCTGGATCGCGCGGCGGATTTCCTCGTCGCGGCCGATCACCGGGTCGAGCTTGCCAAGCCGGGCGCGCTCGGTCAGGTCCATGCAGTATTTCTTCAGGGCCTCGCGCTGGCCTTCGGCATCGGCGCTGTTGACGCCCTGGCCGCCGCGCACCGCGTCGATCGCCGATTCAAGCGACTTGCGCGTGACGCCGTTGGCACGCACCAGGTTGCCCACCTCGGCCTTGCTGTCGCTCAGCGCCAGCAGGAACAGCTCGCCGGCAATGAACTGGTCGTTGCGTTTGATGGCTTCCTTTTCGGTGGCCTGCAGCAGCTTGGCCAGGTCCTGCCCGACCTGCACCTGGTCGTGGCCCTGCACCTGGGGCAGCTTCTTGATGGCCACCTCGGCCGCCTGGCGCAGGCCGGCCACGTTGGCGCCGGCGCGCTCGAGCAGCGGCCGCGGGCCGTCGTCCTGGGCCAGCATGGCGGCCAGCAGGTGCACGGGTTCGATGTACGCGTTGTCGTTGCCCAGGGCCAGCGACTGGGCGTCGCTCAGGGCTTCCTGGAACTTGGTGGTAAGTTTGTCTTGTCGCATGGGTGTGTGATCTCCGAACTGCTGACTAGCTGAGGCGTTTGCGGGCGTTTTCAAGATCGTGCGCGCCGACGCCACGGCCGGGCTTGACTAAAATCAAGCCATGAACGTCCACCAGATGTCGGTCACCTACGTGAGCGAACAAGACCGCATTTTGCTGCGCATCAACACCACCGAGGGCGAAGAAATGCGCCTGTGGCTGACGCGGCGGCTGATGCTCGGCCTGTGGCCAGGGCTCAACCAGACGATCCTCGGCGGCAGCAGCCAGCCGCAGGTGAACGCCCCCGTCGCCGATGACGCCGCCCGCAAGATGGTGGCCGAATTCCAGCGCCAGGCCTTCCTGCAGAAAAGCGATTTCGCCACACCCTACACCGTCGAAGACGCGGCGCTGCCCCTCGGGCCGGAGCCGCTGCTGGTGAGCCAGGTGCAAGTCACGCCGCTGAGCCGCGGCACCGACGCGCAGCAGCCGCAGCTGCGCATCCACTTCCAGGAAAAGCCGGGCACAGGGGCACCGCAACGCGGCTTTCAGCTGGAGCTGGCGCCGCAGTTGAGCCATGGCCTGCTGCACCTGCTGGAGCGCGCACTGCGGGAATCGCAATGGGGATTGGCCGGCATCGGCGCGGCGCCGGCGGCCGAACCCGAAGCCACCGCCGCGGCCGGCGACGAACGGCCCAAGTACCTGAACTAGACGTCGGGGCTATTGGCCGACTTCAGCCCCCAGCGCGCCAGCGCCACGTCGTCGCTGACCCGCGCATCGACCCAGCGCGCACCCTCGGCCGTGGCTTCCTTCTTCCAGAACGGCGCCTGCGTCTTCAAGTAGTCCATCAGGAATTCGCAGGCCTGAAAGCTCTCGCCCCGGTGCGCCGACGACACCGCCACCAGCACGATCTGGTCGAGCGGCTGCAGCAGGCCGACGCGGTGCACGACCCGCGCATTGAAGATGTCGAAGCGCTGCATGGCGGCGTCGACCATGGCTTCGATGGCCTTCTCGGTCATGCCGGGGTAGTGCTCGAGTTCCATCGACCGGATGTCACCGACCTTTGACGCGGCGGCTGCATTGCGGTCACGCACAGTGCCGATGAAGCTGCAGACAGCGCCGACACGCGGATCGGACGCCCTCAACGCGGCCACCTCGGTGCTGAGGTCGAAGTCCTGCGTCTGGATGGACACACGCGTGCTGGGATGGGAGCGGAGGGGTTCGGCCATCGCCACATTGTGGCCCAAGCACCACGCAGCGCACGGGCGGACCAGTGCGATAGGCGTGGCCCGGCTCAAAGCCGCGGACGCAGCCCTATCGGGTGTCAACCACCGGTGACCGGCGGGAAGAAAGCCACCTCGTCGCCTTCGGCGAGCGTGGCGTCTTCCTGGCGCATGACCTGGTTCAGCGCCATGCGCACCGCCTTGCCGCGCGCCAAGGCCGTGGCGTGGGCTGCGCTGCGCCCGATGAGTTCGTCGCGCAGCGCGGCCAGCGTGGTCGCCGCCGTATCCACCTGCTCATGGCCGGTGCCGAGCGCCTCGCGGATCGCCGCGAAATAACGCAGGCTGAGCTTCACGCCAGCAGCTCCGCGAACGAGATGAACTGCACCATCTCGCCCTGCACGATGGCGTGGCCCGGCGCCACGTCGATCACGCCGTCGCCCCACACGGTGGAGGTAAGTAGGCCCGAACTCTGGTTGCGGAAGAGCGACAGGCCGCCTTCGGCATTGCGGCGCACGCGCAAAAACTCACGGCGCTTGTCGGCGCGCGGCCAGTCGAAGTGCGCAGGCAGCGCGACCGGCGTGGGCCTGAGCTGTTGCACGCCCTGCAGCTTCAGCAGAAAAGGCCGCACCAGCAGCAGGAAGGTGATGAAGCTCGACACCGGGTTGCCCGGCAGGCCGATGAAGTGGCAGGGCGCCCGCTCGGGGCCGGGCTTGACCACCGGTGAACGGATCTTGCCGTAGGCAAAGGGTTTGCCCGGCTTGATGGCGATCTGCCACAGGTTGAGCTCGCCGAGTTCCTGCACAGCCGGCTTGACGTGGTCTTCTTCGCCGACCGACACCCCGCCGCTGGTGAGGATCAGGTCGTGCGCCAGGCTCGCGTCACGCAGCGCCTGCAGTGTGGCCGCGCGCTGGTCGGGCACGATGCCGAAGTCGGTGACCACGCAGCCCAGGCGCTGCAGCAGCGCGCGCAGGAAGAAGCGGTTGGAGTTGTAGATGGCGCCGGGCTGCATCTCGGCCGGCGGCACCGTGCCCGGCATCACCAGTTCATCGCCTGTGGAAAACAACGCCACGCGCGGACGCGCCGCCACCGGCAACGTGGCCATGCCGATGCTTGCGGCCAGGCCGAGCTCGGCGGGCGTGAGGCGCGTGCCCCTGGCCAGCACCACGGCGCCCAGCGCCACGTCTTCGCCGGCGCGGCGGATCGATTTGCCGGGCTCGGGCAGGCGGTTGATGCGCACCTGCGCCAGGCCGTCGTCACCAGCCGCTGACACCACTTCGCAGTCTTCCTGCATGACGATGGCATCGGCCCCCGGCGGCACCGGCGCGCCGGTGAAGATGCGGGCCATGCTGCCGGCGGCCAGCGGCGTGCCGACGGCGCCGGCGGCAATGCGTTGCGACACCGGCAGCACCGTGCCGGCCGCCGGCACATCGGCGCAGCGCACGGCGTAACCGTCCATGGCGCTGTTGTCCATCGGCGGCACCTGCAGTTGCGAGACCACGTCCTGCGCCAGCACACGGCCATCGGCATCGAAGGTGGACACACGCTCGGTTTCGGTCAGCGGCAACGCCTGGGCCAGCAACTCGGCCATGGCTTCGTCGAGCGACTTCAGGGGTGCAAATTGTTTGGTTGCGGAAGGGACGGTCATGGCAAT
>JAQGMQ010000949.1 GCA_028292305.1 Rhodoferax sp. | reverse complement strand
CCTCGGTCAAGATTTCGCCAGCATAGACGATGTAAGCGCGGTCTGTCAGCCCCAGCGTTTCGCGGACATTGTGGTCGGTGATCAGCACGCCGATGCCGCGATTGGTCAGGTGGCGGACCAGATCCTGGATGTCGCCCACCGCGATCGGATCGATGCCGGCAAACGGTTCATCGAGCAGCATGTAATTCGGACGGGTGGCCAATGCGCGGGCAATTTCCACGCGCCGGCGCTCGCCGCCCGACAGCGCGATCGAAGGCGATTTACGCAGTCTCTGGATATTGAATTCGTCGAGCAGTGAATTCAGCTCGGCCTCGCGCTTGCGGTGGTTCGGCTCCACCACCTCGAGCACCGCCCGGATGTTCTGTTCCACGGTCAGGCCGCGAAAAATCGAGGCTTCCTGCGGCAAATAGCCGATTCCCAGCCGTGCGCGCTGATACATCGGCAACTTGGTGACGTCGTGTCCATCGAGTTCGATGCTACCGCGGTCGGCCTTGATCAGGCCCGTAATCATGTAGAACACCGTGGTCTTGCCGGCGCCGTTGGGGCCCAACAGTCCCACGGCCTCGCCGCGCCGGACGTAGATGCTGACGCCACGCACCACCTGGCGCGAGCCAAAACTCTTCTCCACGCTGTGGACCGCAAGATAGCCGGCGCGCGGCGGCGCGGCGCCGTTGGCCTTGCCGCGCGGCTTGGGTTGCGGCTTGGGTTGCCTGGCCTGGGATCGCTGCGTCTCCGCACGCGGCTCGGCCCGCGGCGTCTCGGTCGGCGGCGCTTCGATCCGCGGCGTCAGCGCCAGCGGAACGTCACGAGGGGCTTCCAGAGACAGAGATGGCACGTCCCGCACGGGTGCCGTCAGCATGTTGCCCATGCTGTCGCCCAGCGCCGTGATGTCGGGGTGCGACCGCGCAAACCCTTGCGGACCACGTTTCGGGGCGCGCCGACGGAACATGCCGAGGAGATCAACCATTCCCGCTTCGCTCAGCCTTTTCCGGTCATCCGCCCAACCGGTGCGGCGTTTCGATCTGCTTTGTCTGCATGTCTGTGTAGATGGACCTTGTCAGAAAAACGCCAAGGTCCCGTTAAGCCTTCAATTTCGGCAGGCCGATACTGGAAATCGTGGGAGGCGGTAGCGCGTCCCGGGGGGGCCTGCAACCTCGGACATCCATCCGACGGGGCAATGCCGGTCTATTTCGGCTTGGCGCCGCCCGGCGCGGGGATCGCCGACGTGCATCCCTGGCTCGACTGCGCAAACAGGCCCTGAACCCGGTTGCTGTCCGATTCCACCCGCGACGTCCCGGTGGTCATGTCGACCATCAGACGGTCGCCACGCAACACGTTGTTGCATTGGGTCAGCACCACGCTGCCGGACATGGTGATCAGATTGGCCTTGGTGTCGAACACCGCGAGGTCCCCGGTGACCACCTGGTCCTTCTGGGTGACCACGACGCTGCCGCGGGCTTCCAGCCGGCGGATCGAGGAGCTGCCGCCGGGGCCGGGCGTGGCCGCCTTGATGGGCGCTTTGGGCGCGGCCTTGCCCGGCGCAGCCCCGGCGGGCGTCGCTGCGTTGCCACCGTCGTAGAACACCACGAGGGTCTTCGATTTCATCGTGGTATCGCCCTGCACCACTTTGACGTCGCCGGTGAAGGTCGCTTCCTTTTTCTTGTCACGCATCTCCAGCGTCGCCGCTTCGATCTGGATCGGCTGGTCGCGGTTCTGCGAAAAGCCCTGCATGGCGTTGGGAACGCCCTGCGCCGCGCTTTGCGCAAAGCTGTGGCCGGTACCTGCAAGCACGAAGATGGCGGCCGCCACAATAGAGCGGACCCGGTCGCTGCAACTGATCAAATTCATCATCAAAATATCATTTCGCGTTGGCGCGTTTGTCTTTGGCAGGCCGCGCCTTGGCCGGCTGGGTCGACGATTGCGGCTGCGGCGCAGCCTCCGGCTCGGGTGCAGGCGGCGTCGGCGGATCCATGACCAGGTTCATCACCACACCGCCCTCGAACCGGACCAGCTCGCCGTGATCGATAATCCGCAGCCGTTGTCCGACCAGCGTGCCGTTGAGCAGTTTCACATCGACCTGCTCGTCGGAGGAGACCGTCCCGTTGGCGATATCGATCGTCGCCCGAGTCATCCGCGCTTCGTAGCCGGTGGAGGATTGCAGGAAGATGTCCTTGTAGAGTTCGAGAAGCTGCGTCTTGCTGTTGAAGACGCCGGTCCGCGCATCCATGGTCATGGTCGAGTGGTCTTCCATCAGGACCTTGGCGCGAAGGGTCGCCAGTTCCACATTGTCGGGATCGGTCAGATCCTGCGTCGCGGTCTTGGCCCAGAGTTCGTACGGGCGCCCGTCCGGCGAGAAACCCGACAGATGCGGCGTCTCCATGGTGATCTTGGTGCCGGACACCACCAGATTGCCCATGTCGAGCGGCAGATTGGTCAGGATCCGGAACGGATTGAACACCGAAATGCCGATGATCGTCGCCATCGCCAGGATGACCATTGCCGGCACGGCCACCCGCAGGATGCGCACCAGCCGGCTGTGGCGCGCCGCAGCCGCGAAGCGCACGTCCATGCCGGCCTGATAGCTGGGGATCTGAACCGAACTCACCATTGCTCCAAAGCCGCGGGCGACCAGCCTGCGAACCAAACAAGCCTTCTACCCTAAAAGGCGTGATTTTGCAGCCCGGCCCCACCAGAACGAGGAGTGTGACCGAAACGGGGCCGAAGGCTTGGTCCAGGACGGCTTGCTTCAGAATGTCACTTCGGCCCGCTGCGAGTCCGGCGATGCGGCTCAGGAATGCGCGAAAATGTCCTCGTTCTCCCAGCCCGACAGGTCGAGCCTGGCCCGGGTCGGCAGGAAATCGAAGCAGGCCTGCGCCAGTTCGGTGCGCTTCTCGCGGGCCAGCATCACGTTGAGCCGGTCGCGCAGCCCGTGCAGGTGCAGCACGTCGGAGGCGGCATAGGACACCTGGGCGTCGCTCAGGCTCTGCGATCCCCAGTCGCTGGACTGCTGCTGCTTCGACAGGTCGACAGTCATCAATTCGCGCACCAGATCCTTGAGGCCATGGCGGTCGGTATAGGTGCGCACCAGCCGGGATGCGATCTTGGTGCAATAGACCGGCGACGGCATCACGCCGAGGGCGTTGTACAAAGCGGCGAGATCGAACCGGGCGAAATGGAAGATCTTGACGATCTTCGGATCTGCCAGCAGTTTTTTCAGGTTCGGCGCATCGGTATGGCCGAGCGGAATCTGCACCACGTCGGCGCTGCCGTCGCCGGGCGACAATTGCACCACGCAGAGCCGGTCGCGGTGCGGATTGAGCCCCATGGTCTCGGTGTCGATGGCCACCGAATCGGTATAGCGGCTCAGATCCGGCAAATCGCCGCGGTGCAGACGGGTGGTCATGGATGCGAAAAACCTATGCTGGCGGATACGATTCGTGGACTGTCGGAACGTTAGCGTTCATTTTTCAAGGTGACGAGAGGAAAGGACCGCCCGATGAAGAACGAACAGCCTCGGTTGCCGAGATTTGCGGTTCTGATCGACGCCGACAACACCTCGCCGCAAATCGCTGCCGGGCTGTTTGAGGAGGTTGCAAAGTTCGGTGAAGCCAGCGCGCGCCGGATCTACGGCGATTTCTCCGGGCCACAGTTGAAGTCCTGGTCGGAGATTTTGCAGAAGCACGCCATCGATCCCTATCAGCAGTTCGCCTACACCAAGGGCAAGAACGCATCCGACATTGCGCTGGTGATCGATGCCATGGACCTGCTGCATAGCGGGCGGTTCGACGGCTTCTGCCTGGTATCTTCCGACAGTGATTTCACCCGCCTCGCCTCGCGGCTGCGTGAGCAGGGCGCCGACGTCTATGGCTTCGGTACGCAGAAGACGCCGGAGAGCTTTCGGCAGGCCTGCCGTCGATTTATTTACACCGAAAACCTGCTTCCGGACCTACCGGCCGTTGGCCAGGGTGCGCCCAAGTCCAAATCGTTGCAGCAACCCAGCGCGGCGACGGCTATATTAAAAAAGGTGATCTCTCAAATCGACAGCGAGGATGGCTGGGTCAGTCTCGGCACCGTCGGCACCCAACTCACCAATCTGGTGTCAGATTTCGACGTCCGAACCTATGGTTTCAAGAAGCTAAGTGATCTCGTCAAAAGTACCGGAACGTTTGAATTCGAAAAGCCGGAAGGCGGACGCCTGAGAATCAGGATCAAACCGAAGAGCAATCCTGTCGCAAAGAAAACGTAGCTGGACGACGTTGTTCTCTCAGACGGAATGATTCGGCGGCTAAATCAGGTGCGTTTTCGAAATTCACAGGGGTCTGCGATTTCGGTCTTGCATCCTCCTTTGCGGGCGATCTATTGGCTTCACGCGCGTCGTCCGGCGCGCGCCGCCTGATGCCATCCCATGAAAGCTGACGGATGAGTTCCGACGCCAACGCCCAGGCCGGCATGATCCGGACCGACCTCGACCTGCTCGAGCGCCATGACGTGCTGGTGATCGTCGGCGGCAATGCGGCTTTGTGTGCCGCGATCAGCGCGCGTCTCACAGGCGCGTCGGTGCTGGTGCTGGAAGCCGCGCCGCATTTCTATCGCGGCGGCAATACGCGGCACACCCGCAATATGCGCTGCGCCCATGACAGCGCCACCGAAATTCTCACCGGCCCCTATACCGAGGACGAATTCTGGGAAGACCTCAAGCGCGTCACACAGGGGCATACCGACGAAGAGCTGGCGCGCTTCATGATCGCCGAATCCAAGGAGATGCTGACCTGGATTGTCGA
>JAQGMQ010000923.1 GCA_028292305.1 Rhodoferax sp. | reverse complement strand
TCCGCGACGATCTCCCCGCGGCCCAGAGAACGTTGTCGTCTCCGTTCCTATCGCTGCAGCGATAGGAACCGAGACGACAAAGTTCTCTGGCGTGGATGGCACCACTCAGGATTGCCCGCCTTGAGAGACGCGAGCGGGTAATTGGCGTTCCGTTGCGTCGCACTGAGCTGTAGCGTTTCGTCGGTCACTAGTTGCCCTATCTCCGACAGGTCAGCTCGGCATTCGTGTTTAGCCCGGCGAGTATCCTCAGCTTTCCTCCTGAACAGCCACTTCCTGCGCATCGCCTTCCTCTTCCAGGAGGAGGTGCTTCTCGGCTTCCAAAGCCGGCGCCTCGGCCGGTTCCGGCCCGAAGCGCCGCGCAACATCGGGAGCGTAGCGCAACAGATCCGGACGCAGGCGAATCAGCGCCAGAGCCTTAACCTTGGCCTCCGCGTCACGTCGAATTCGAGCCCCTCCGCAATGCGCATGAAGGTGATGAATTCAAAACGATTGCAGGAATCCGCATGGCCCGTGTTCAATGGCGCGACCAGCACGGGCTTCAGCTTGCGTGTCCCTTTCTCCTTGCCCTTGAGCTCCCGCAGGTCAACGTGACCAGCACGGCGGCGATGCTAACCGACATCGCAACAGCCTGGACACGAGCATTTTCAGCGGGCGATTTCTTCGGCGGGAAAACCGAATGCGGCGACTCCCTCGGAAAGATAGTCACCGAACAATTCCATGCCAGTCAGGTACTCCGCCGCAGTGCCATTCACGTTGCGCTCCTTGGCCAGCCGGAGCACTTCCTTCCATTCTGAAGTGTCGTAATCTCCGCGCCCGATCCACGTCAGTGCGATGAGCGCCGCCTGTTCATCTTCGTTCAGCTCGTCTATCAGCCCTTTCAGGCCTCCTTCCAGACCGTCGGGGTCGACGTCATCTTCGTTCTCCGGATCCTGAGTTTCCTCGTTCTCCGTCTCCTCCTGCAGTTCGCCAGCACCACGGGCGGCGTCGATGATGCCGGCGATGGTGTCGAGGCTGACGACAAGGTCGACCTCCTCTTCGGGATCCGCCGGGGCATCGGTGTCGGCGCCGGCAGCACTGCTGGTGGCGACCGTTGAGGTGTTGTCGGCGCGTCCTCGCGACGAGGGGATGCGACCGGGGACCGATATGTCCACAGGTCCGCCGAGCGCCTGCGCCAACTCGGACGTGTCGCCCCCCTGCATTTCGCCGACCGGAATCGGATCGTCCGCCGTCCCGGCCGCGGGCTCCAGTTCGCCCTCAGGACCCTGCTCGGCACGGTCGCTAGCGTCAGGTTGGGGGCGGTTCTGTGCACCGCTGTGCCCATCGCCCGAGAGGTGGTTTGCGTTCTTGCTCATGTCTGGCTCTCCGAAGCTCCCGCCTTAAAACGTAAGCTAGGGTGGAAAACGCGACCTTCCACCAGCGGTTGCCGGCCCCGTCCAGATGCCAGAGATCAGCACTCCAAGGTTACCCTTCGGAGGCTGTCGGACGCGGGTGGCAGCAGGAAGCCGCCAGAGCGACCGTAGCGGCCTGGCAGGCACAGGAGAGCCTGGAGGCGGCCCTGACAGCCCTCAAGACCGCGCTGGCTGGCCGAGCCACTGCACGTGCGCCGGGCACTCCCCGCAAGCCGCGCGAGGGCACCAAGCAGGAGGCGGTGCTGGCCCTGCTGCGGCGTGAGGAGGGCGCGACCATCGCCCAGGTGATGGAGGCGACGGGCTGGGCGCAGCACACGGTCCGCGGGTTCTTCGCCGGCCCTCAAGCAGAAGGGGCCACAAGGTCGAGGTGCTGGAGCGGGTCAAGCAGGTGAGCGCGGGCAAGTAGGGCGCCAAGGGCAGCTATATAGCATCTACCGCGTCACCAGCCCGACCGTGGCCGGCTGATGCGGGCGACGGGAACACGCTACGCGGTCGGGCTCTACCGGGTCTCGACCGCGGAGCAGGGACAGAGCGGGCTGGGCCTGGAGGCCCAGCAGGCGAGCGTGCGGGCCTTCGTGGCGAGCCAGGGCTGGACGCTGGTGTCGGAGCATTCCGACATCGCCAGCGGCAAGGATGATCGGCGCCTCGGCTTCCAGGCGGCGCTGCTGAAATGCCGGCAGCTGGGCGCGGTGCTGGTTGCCGCGCGGCTCGACCGCATCACGCGCCGCGCGTACGCTGCCAAACTACCGGGGCTGATCCGGCGAGATCCGCCAAATCGTATTCGTTAAGTCGTCGGCCACGATCACCGCGCCCCGCGGATCAACTGTCACTCCGACCGGCCGGCCCCGCGCATTACCGTCGCTGTTCAGGAAGCCTGAGACGAAATCGATGGGATCGCCGGAAGGCCTGCCATCGCGGAAAGGCACGAAGACGACCCGATAGCCGGAGGGCACACTACGGTTCCAGCTGCCGTGCTGGCCGACGAAGGCACCCTGAGCAAAGGTCGCGCCCATAGCGGGCGTCGAGAAGGCTAGCCCCAGCGCCGCCACATGCGAGCCGAGGGCATAGTCCGGCCGGATCGCGGCAGCGACCCTCGCGGGATCCTGCGGCTGCGCGCGCCGGTCGACGTTCTGCCCCCAGTAGCTGTAGGGCCAGCCATAGAAGGCGCCGTCGCGAACCGAGGTGAGGTAGTCCGGCACGAGGTTGGGGCCGATCTCGTCGCGCTCGTTGGCGACAGCCCAGAGCTGGTCCGTCCCCGGCTGCATGGCCAGCGCCGTGGGGTTGCGGATGCCGGTCGCGAAGGGCCTGTGGGCGCCGGTCTGGGCGTCAATCTGCCAGACCATGGCTCGGTCGATCTCGGCGTCCATGCCGCGCTCGGTGATGTTGCTGTTGGAGCCGATGCCTACATAGAGGAAGCGACCATCCGGGCTCGCGGCCAGCGACTTCGTCCAGTGATGGTTGATCGCCGAGGGCAGCTCCGTCACTCGCGCGGGCGGGCCGCTCGCCGTGGTCTGGCCGTCGACATAGTTGAAGCGTACCAGCGCGTCCTGATTGGCGACGTAGATCGCGCCGTTGGCGAAGGCGAGGCCGTAGGGGGCGTTGAGATCGCCGGCGAAAACGGTCCGCGTTTCGTAAGTGCCGTCGCCATCGGCGTCTCGCAACAGCGTCAGCCGGTTGCCGCCGCGCGCAGAGCTCTTGCCCAGGCTCTTGATGAAGCCAGCGATGAAGTCCTTGGGGCGAAGCGAGGGCGCATTGCCGCACGAGCCCTCGGCGACGAGGATGTCGCCATTCGGAAGAACCAGGGTCTGGCGTGGGATCCGCAGATCCGTGGCGATGGCCTGGATCCTGAAGCCCGCGGGCACGGTGGGCAGCTCGTTGCCCCAGCTCGCCGGCCGGGGGATTACCATGTCTGGAAGCAGGCCGCGCTGCGGAGCCGGCAGTTCCGGGCTGGCGCCGCGCTGCGTAGGGCCGGGGTCCTCGGCGTCGCAGGCGAAGAGCGTGAGCACGGCCACGCCCATCAGGAGAGCCGGGCGCATCAGCGAACCTCCATCGTCTGGAAGCG
>JAQGMQ010000557.1 GCA_028292305.1 Rhodoferax sp. | reverse complement strand
GAGGCGCCCGCCTGCAGTTGCGTCACGTCGGTGCGCCAGGTGGCGCTGGCCTGGCTGTAGCGGCCGTTGGTGCCGGTGCCGCTGTCGGCATAACCCAGGTTCCAGCCGAAGCCGCCTTCGGTGGGCGGCGTGCGGCTGTAGTTGACCTGGGCACTGGTGTGGTCGCGGTCGCGGCCAATGGCCGTGCTCACCATGGCACGGTTGTCCAGGGCGAAGGTCAGCAGCAACTGCACGCTCATTTCGCGCCCGCCAACCGCCTTGTTGACGTTGACCGAGACGAAGGCGTTGCTGCCCACCGGCTTGCTGTAATTCAGGCTCAGCAGGCGGGTGCGCTGGTTGTCGGCGGCCAGGGCATCGAAGTAGCCGGCGGCCAACGCGCCCGCGTCGCCCATCGAGACACTGGTGTTGACCTGGCTGCTGCGCCGCGCCAGGTGCAGGCCGGGGCTGTCGTAGTTGGTCAGGTCCGCATAACCGGTGGTGCGCGCCGTGTGCTGCGCGCCCAGGCCGAAGCGGCGGCCGTTGAACTGGTAGCCGACGTTGAGCTGGCTGCCCGACGTGCCCCGCACCGCGCTCTGGCTGGCTGCCGCATTGACCACGCCGTAGGAGCCGAGGGCCAACAGCCCGCCGGCGCCCAGCACCGCCAGATGGCCCGCGGCCTCGGCCCGGCCCTCGAGCGTGACGGTGTCGTTGAGGCCGAAGCGGTAGGCGCCGCTGCCGACCAGGGGCCCGTAGTCGAAATTCTTCTGCCCATAGGAACGGCGCAGTGCACCCACGGCATAGCTGTAGTCGTCCAGGCCCTTTTTCAGCAAGGTGTTGGCCACGTAGAACGGCACGGTGGTCACCACCTGGCGACCCAGCGCGTCGGTGGTCACCACCGCGGCTTCACCGGCGCCGTTGATGTAGGGCTGGGTGTTCAGCGTGAACGGGCCGGGCTGCACCGGCTCGCTGCCAGCCTTGTAGCCGTTGATGAACAGGTCGACCGCCGATGGCACGGCGGCCTGTCCGGAAAACTTGGGCAGCGGGTACGTCACCAGGTCGGGCCGCACGGCGAAGTTGCGCGCCAGTTGCAGGCCGCCCAGGCGCAACGCGCTGCCCCATGACAGTGGCGCGGCGATCAGGTCGCCGGCGGTGGCGGTGCGCACGGCATCGGGGTCGGAATGGGTCCAGCGCGTGTCGTAACGCATGAAGCCGCTTTCAAGTCCTTGCGCCGTGTGCCGGTAGACGCCGGAATTCGACAACGAACCCCAGGGTCCGAACAGGCGTTGTTCGCTCAACACCGACAGGTTGGCGCGGTCGCCACCGGGGTTGCTGGCGTAGAGGTCGTAGTTGATCAGGCCGCCGGAGCCGGTGAGCGGGGTGAACGGGTTGTCGGCCAGCACGGCGCCGAGCAACTGCGCGGGCAGCCATTCGGGCGGCACGACGATCTTCAGGCGTTGGCCGGTGCTGTCGTAGAACACGGTCACGCCGGCAAGCTGGTCCACCGCCACCTGCGCGTCGGGGCCGGTGCCGGTGCGCACGTGCAGCGACTGCAGCACGGCGGCGCCGATGTAGTAGTGCCCGTCGCGCACCAGCACCTGCACCACCTGGCCGCTGGCGAGTTCGTTGACCACCAGTTCGAGGAACAGCACGGTCTGCAGCGGTGCGCCGCGCGCGGGCGGCGGCGGCAGTGGCTGGCTGTGCACGGCGGGTGCGCCTGCCACCGCGAACACCGTGGCCGAGAGCCAGAGTGGCCACAGGCCGCGCGCCGGGGCCACCCGCACCCATGCGCTGGAAATTTCCAGTCGGCGCGTTCGGCGCGGTCGGCGGAGGGGGCGGCCATGTTGCACGGGTGACGGGGGAGACTGGGCTTGCGGGCGAAGGCTGGGCTACTGCACCGGCAGACGCAGCGCCGATTCGCTGCCGTTCACCTTGGCCTCGGGCACGTGGCCCATCGGCGGCGGTGCGGTCAAAGGCCAGCGCATCTCCGAGCCAGCCAGCACATAGCCCAGAAGTCCGGCGTTGATGACTACCGGAGGGGCATTGGGCGCGTTGCCCACCCACTGCACGCCGGTCAGGCGCGCGTGGGCGGTGCCGGCGTTGCGCACCACCAGGAAGTTTTCGCTGCCTTCGCGCACCGCGCGCCAGGTCAACGCGGGCCGGGCCATGGTGGCGGCGTCGCGGCTCTTGCCCGGCGTGGCCTTGGTCCACAGGCCCTTGCCGTTCACGAAGAGCGGCAGCGAATAGCGGATTTGCAGCTTCACGCCGATGTCGCTGCCGCCAGTCGCCGACGGCTTGCCGTTGGCGGCATCCGTCTCCGGCAACTCGTCGACCAGCACCCGGTAGGCCAGCTCCTTGCCTTCCGGCACGGGCGCGGTGTTCATGAGCCGGATCAACTGGCGTTGGCCGCCGGGAATGACGGCCAGCGGCGGGCTGGCAATCAACTGGTCCTGGTTGCTGAAGTTTTCTTCGCGGCCCGATTGCGACCAGCCGAACACACGGATCTGCAGCGACACGGACTCGGTGCCGCGGTTCTCCAGCCACAGCGCCGTGGCCCGCTGGTCGTCTTCGATCACCGGGTCCACCGGCCAGATCATGACCGAGCTGGCGGCATGCGCCGAATGGCTGACCTGCAGGCTGCAGGCGATCAACGCCAGCAGCGCGAAGCGCCGGCCCCAGCGACCCATGGAATTGTGTTGCATGTTCGTTCTTCCGTATGGCCTCTGTGGTTCTTGGGGGAGGGCGCGCGCCGTCACCAGCCGAACGTCACCTGCACGGTGTCGCTGTATTGCCCGGCGGGCAGGCCGTTGCCGGGCGGGGTGGCCACGCCGTAGACCGGCAGGCTCATGGCGCCCGACGTGGCGGTGATCTGCATGCCGACGCCGGGCACGAACGCCGACGTCATGGCCGACGAGGTATAAAGGTTGTAGGGCAGGTAGTTGTTGCTGCCCATCTTCAGGCGGCGCTGGCCGCCGGATGCGTTCAGGCCGCCATCGAGCGTGACCGTGACCGCGGCGCCCGGTGTGCATTGCACCTGGGCCATGCTGCCGCCGCTGGCGCTCAGGCTGGCCGCGGCCACACCGGCGCCCACCGCGGGCTGCGTGCCGAAATTGAGCATGCCGAAGCTCACGCCGCTCACCTGGGTGGGGTTGCCCACCACCAGGCAGCCGCCCTGCACCGTGGCATTGACCGCGAAGGTTGCCGTGGTGGGTATGGGCGTGGCGGCCATGGCCGAAGCTGCCAGCCAGCCGCAAAGCATGATCGGGAGCGTCGAAACCAGGCTGTGCAATGGGGTCTCCTGCCGATGTCCGATGAAGTCTTCGAGCGAGTCAGATGCTGTTGACTTTGCCACATTTCGCCGCGGTGTGAAACTGGAAGTAATACCCAAGGAGGCCATCACATTCGCCTCTCAGCCGCGCGGCCGCTTTCAGCAATTACCAGCTCAGCGTGACCTGCAGCACGTCGACATAGGTGCCAGCGGGCATGGCGTTCACGCTGGTCTTGTTGATGCGGCCGTGGATCGGCAGGGCCACGGCGGCGCCGGTGCCGGGCAGGGTGACGCTCAGGGCGGCAGCGTTGACCGGGAAGGCGGTGGTCAGGCCGGCGTCGCTATACACCTCGTACGGCAGGTAGCTGGTGCCGAACTTCAGGGCGCGTGAACCGGTGCCGACGCTGCCGCCCTGGCCGGGGTTGTTGCCGCCGCTGACCGACACGCTCAGGGCGGTCACGTCGGGTGAGCAGGTGATCTGGGTGGCGCCGGCGCCACCGGCACCGCCGCTGGCCGTGGCGGTCAACACGCCGCTGAAGGTGCTGGGCTGTGCGCCGAAGTCCAGCAGGCCGAAGTTCAGGCCGGTGGTTGCGGTGCTGGAAGAGCCGCTGATGTAGCAGCCGGACTGCAGCACCATCTGCGCGTTCAAGGTGCCCGACATCGAGCCTGCGGCCTGTGCGTTCAGACCGATGGAGGCGAGGCCCATGCCCAGGCAAAGAGCGGCTGCGGTGGCGGCGATGTTCTTGGCGATCTTCATGGTGTTCCTGGCTTTCTTTTCCATCCGGTCGGCGCTTGGCGTCGGCGGCATTTTGTTTGGGTACCGCTGCAGGGCTTGGCCTTGCTTTGGACT
>JAQGMQ010000111.1 GCA_028292305.1 Rhodoferax sp. | reverse complement strand
AGCGCCCAGGCGGCCAAGGAAATCAAGACACTCATCAATGCCAGCGTGGAACGCGTCGAGCAAGGCACGGCGCTGGTCGACCGCGCCGGCAGCACGATGCTGGAAGTCGTGTCGTCGGTGAAACGCGTCTCCGACATCGTCGCCGAGATCAGCGCGGCCAGCGCCGAGCAAAGCCAGGGCGTGGCCCAGGTCGGCGAAGCCGTCACGCAGATGGACCAGGCCACGCAACAGAACGCAGCCCTGGTCGAAGAAAGCGCGGCTGCGGCGGCCAGTTTGAGGACCCAGGCCGAGCAACTGGTGCAGGCGGTGGCGGTGTTCCGCTTCAGCCAGGACGCGGTGGCGGCTTCCGCGCCGGTCAGCATGGTCACAGCGACCCAGCCGCTGGCGGTGCGGGCACATGCCAACACGGCTTTTGCCGGTGCTGATCGCCGCAGCGCCGACCGCGCCACCAACGTCACCCGGCTGAAGCCGGCAGCCGCGGCCAAAGCGGCCGTCAAGACCACCGCCAAGCCTGCCAAGCCATTCAAGCCGGCGGCTCCGGCCCAGCGCACTGGCACGGACGATTGGGAAAGTTTCTGAAATGCACGCAAGCCGCCAGTGATGGTGCGTGAAAGACGCGAGAGCCGCCAGAGTCCCAAGAGCCGCAACAGCCGCCAGAGCCGCAACCGCGGGTCTGGCGGCTTTGGCGCCTTCAGGCCGTAACACCTGCCCCTGTATTTTTGACAGGTCAAATTTCCCTCGGATCTGCAGCGTTTAAGTAGCCAATCGCCAGATGCATGGAGATCGTGCGCTAACATGAGCCGCTTGCGCCGGCAGGCTCCGACCGAGTGGCTCGCCACGGTGCGCCGCACCGGCCAGTCCTCGCCTGTTGACTCCTTCCGGTGACCCCGCTCCAGCCTGTTCGCCCCATGCAATCTTCCGATCCATCAGACCCTCCAGAAGCGCCGGCCGGCACGGCCGAAGGCAGCTTCGTGCTGATTGCCCGACAGCCCATCGTCGACGCGCAAAAGGCCGTGGTCGCCTACGAGCTGTTCGACCGTTCCACGGCCGCGGATGCGCACACGCCGGCCAGCGACATCGCGATGATCTTCAACGCGCTGACGCACACCGGCAGCGAATCGCTGGTGGGCAAGTTCACCATCTTCGTCAACTGCACACACAACAGCCTGGCCGGCGGCCACCTCGACCTGGTCCAGCCCGACAAGGTGGTGCTCGAGATCACGCCGGTCGAAGGCCATGGCGCGCAGGACATACTGGCCCGCTCCCACCTGCTCGGCGACCTGCGCCGGCGCGGCTTCAGGCTCGCGTTCAACCACACCATCCTGGCGCCGGCCTATGCGGCCTGGCAGCCGCTGGCCGATTTCGTGAAGCTCGACCTGGGCGCGCTCAAGCCCGAGCAGTTGCAGGTGATCGTGGCCGCCGCCAAGGCCCGCGTGCCACAGGCCCAGGTGGTGGCGGAGAAGGTTGAAACCGCCGAGCAGTTTGCCGCCCTCGCCGCCTACGGCGCCACGCTGTTCCAGGGCTACTGGTTTGCCACCCCGACTATCGTCAAGGCCAGGGTGGTCAGCCCTTCGCAAGCCCACGTGCTGCAGTTGATCAACCTGGTGCGCGAACAGGCCAGCACCGACGAGATCGAAGCCGTGCTCAAGAAGGACGCCGTGCTCGGCTTCAACCTGATGCGGCTCATCAATTCATCGGGTTTCGGGTTGAACCAGGAAATCACCTCGTTCCGCCAGGCCGTCATGCTGCTCGGGCTGAAGAAGCTGTTCCGCTGGGCGGCCCTGCTGCTCACCACCTCGCGCAACGGGACACCGGCCGCGGTCGGCAGCATGGCGGTGGTGCGCGGCCGCATGATGGAATTGCTGGCCCACGAATCCATGTCCGCCGAGGATGGCGACAGCGCCTTCGTGGTGGGCATCTTTTCGCTGCTGGACACCATGCTCGGCATTCCCCTGGACGAAGCGCTGCAGTTGCTCTCGCTGCCGCCACCGGTGGTCGAGGCGCTCGAACACGGCACCGGCCCGCTCGGTGCCCTGCTGGCGTTGGCCCGGGCCTGCGAAGGGGAGGACGACACCGCCTTCGCCGAGGCCGCCGGCGCGCTGCCATTCACCAACCACCAGATCAACATGGCCCACATGGACGCCCTGGCGTGGGCCGACGGGCTCGACACCTGACCCCGCCGCCGGCCGGTGCGACAGGCCGGGGCAGCGAGGCTATTTGACTGGCTTGCGGTGCCAATCGCCCCCGCCGAGCGGTTCTTCTCTAGAATCGAATGGAAAGTTTCCTTCTTTGCGTCCGTTTCGCCCGCTGCACCATGTCCACCATACCCGACCAACTTTCATCCATGCGCCAGTCTATCGAGGCTGACCCGGATAACCAGGCGGTGATCGCGCGCCAGGCGATCGTTGACGAAAACCGCGCGGTGTTCGGCTACGAACTGTTCGACCGCTCGCGCACCATCGACGCCCACACCGCCGAAAGCGACGCCGCGCTGCTGTTCAACGCCCTGTCGTTCGCCGACACCGAGGCGCTGGTCGGCAAGAAACTGGTGTTCATCAACTGCACCCACGACAGCTTGGCCGGCGGCCACCTGGAGCTGGTCCACCCCGACAAGGTGGTGCTCGAGGTCCCCCCCGTGCCCGGCAACGTGCCCGAAGACATCGAAAACCGCGCCGTGCTGCTGGAAGACCTGCGCAAGCGCGGCTTCCGCTTCGCGTTCAACCACACGGTGCTGACGCGCGGCTATGCGTCCTGGCGCACGCTGGCGTCGTTCGTCAAGCTCGACATGGTGGCGCTCAAGCCAGAAATGGTGCAGCCCTTCGTGCGTTTCGCCCAGGCCAACACCACGGCCCAGCTGATCGCCGAGAAGGTCGAAACCGCCGAACAGCACCAGTTGCTGGCCAGCTACGGCATCAAGCTGTTCCAGGGCTACTGGTTCGCCAAGCCCGCGCTGGTCAAGGCCCAGACGATCCGCCCCTCGCAAGCCACCATCCTGCAACTGATCAACCTGGTGCGCAAACAGGCCACCACCGGCGAGATCGAAGACCTGCTGAAAAAAGACCCCACGCTGTCGTTCAACCTGCTGCGCTTCATCAATTCGTCAGGCTTCGGCCTGAGCTGCGAGATCACCTCGTTCCGCCACGCGGTGATGATCCTCGGCCTGAAGAAGCTGTTTCGCTGGGCCGCGCTGCTGATGACCACCTCGCGCAACGGCGGCGCGCCCCCCGCCGTTGGCCAGACCGCCGTGGTGCGCGGCCGGCTGATGGAGCTGCTGGCGGCCGAGCTGCTGTCGCAGGAAGAGTGCGACAACGCGTTTGTGGTCGGCGTGTTTTCGCTGCTCGACGCAATGCTCGGCGTGCCGCTCGAGAAGGCCCTCGAATCCGTGGCCCTGCCGCAGCCCGTGCTGGATGCGCTGCTGCACCGCACGGGGGTGTTTGCGCCGTTTCTGGAGTTGACGGAAGCTTGTGAAAGCGGCAACGACGAGGTGTTTGCGCGGACGGCGAATGCGCTGCATCTGTCGAACAAGCAGGTGAACTGGGCGCATCTGCAGGCGTTGACTTGGGCTGAGAGTTTGACGGATTAGGTGGGGTCGCGCCTGCGTCGATCTCGGTCCGTTCGACGGATTGAGTTGGGCGACGTTGATGGCCGCTGCTGGCCGGGAATCGCCCCGGCGGGCGACCTACTTTTCTTTGCTTCGCCATCGAGGCGTAGGCAAAGAAAGGCGACCCGCAGTCTGGGACCCTGCGCTGCGCTGCGGGCAAACCTGCGCTGGCGGGTGTCGGCGGGGGTCTGGCTAAACTCGCTGCGCTCAAACAACACCAGCCCTGATCCCGCCGACACCCACCATCGCAGGCCCAGCCAGAACGGGTGAGGGTCCGGGGGCAGGATACCGCCGTCGCTGCGCTGGGCAACAGCCGGACGGCCGAACAGCCGCAGCGGCCGTGACCGGCACCCCTGCCTTGTCCCCTCTCCCGCGTGCGGGAGAGGGCTAGG
>JAQGMQ010000109.1 GCA_028292305.1 Rhodoferax sp. | reverse complement strand
GCCGTTGCTGATGGTCACCGTTTCGGTGCCGAAGGGTTCACCCTGGAAAGCCAGCGTAGGGTCGGCGTGGGCCGGTGCAGAAGCGGCCAACAGGCCGACGAGGGCGAGGCCTGCGGCGTTGGAGGCGGCTTGGTGCAGGCGAGAAAAACGAAATTTCAACAAAATTCACTCCAGTATTTAAGACAAGGTGGTTGTGCATGCTGATGCGTGACAACCGACTTGTTTGCATACTAGGTGATGGCTTAATTTGATTTTGTATGCCTTTTAGCTTTTTTGTTTCAACAGATTGCCCTTGCGGGCCGTACCGTCGCTCGGACGGGAAAATGCCAAATAGTTCACACGGTGGAAGTGGCTGAAGACATGGAACGGTACAACCGTGTTGCGCGGATGCACCGTCGGTCAGGCTTAGACCGTTGCGTTAATGCCAGCGTCGCCAGGCTTGCGGCGGCGCATGACACCGATGCCACCGAGAGCCAGGCCGACCAGCGCCAGACTGCCTGGTTCTGGGACGTGGTTGCTGTCGTCGACCTTGCTTAGCCAGAGATAGTCCTGGTAGGCCGGACTCATGTAAGCGCCGACTTGGTAGTCGTTGTGGGCAGGGTCGCGCGCGTCGAGCAAATAGGTGACCAACGAGTTGTCGAAATATGTGGTTGGCTGCAACACCGCGCCGTCGGTAATATTCCAAAGCGCCCAGCCCAGCGAGACTTCTTCGTAGTGCGTAATGTCGGTGTCGCCGTTGTAGGCGTCGAAGGCGGTAAACAACTCGCCAATGGATTCGCTCTTTTCGGCGCCGAAATAGGCGACTCCGTCCGTCGTCAGCGTGAATTCCTCCGTGTCCTTAAGCGGACGCTCATGCTGCTGCAGGCAAAACGTCCAGATCGTGGTCAACACCCCGTTGTCATCGACCTGCTTGAAATTCTCGAGGACAGGACCGTCCAAGGGGGTCAACGTGATGGTGGCTTGTGCTGGCACGGCAAACGCCAGGCAGGCCACGACGGCCGCAAGGCCAGCGACACGGGTCGAGAGTTTTTTGAAGGGGATTGCGAACATGGTGAATTTCCAAATAGTTTTAAGGCATTTGTATACTATTTGAAATTGTTTCATGAACAATGTGCACTATGTCGTTCGCAGCCGGCTGGTTTGATTTAGCTTGCAATAACCGAACGATGTGCCAACTTAAGCACAGCCATCAGGTCTGAGAATTGACGCCGAGGGGCATTTTTGCTCGCCCGTTGCGCAGCCGGAGGCTCGATGCTGGCTTTTCAGCGTTGCACGATCCGCCCGAGTCGAGGGCCCGCAGCCGCCAGGACAGGAAGGCCGAATGCAGGTTGCGGCGGCAAACCGCGCCGAACAGCCTAAGCCAGCAAGGCCTGCGCAAACTCCCGCGCATCGAACGTTTCCAGGTCTTCCAGCTTTTCACCCACGCCGATGAAGTACACCGGGATCGGCCGGTCCTGCGCGATCGCCGCCAGCACGCCGCCCTTGGCCGTGCCGTCGAGCTTGGTGACGATCAGGCCGGTCAGGCCGATGGCGTCGTCGAACGCGCGCACCTGGGCCAGGGCGTTCTGGCCGGTGTTGCCGTCGATCACCAGCAGCACCTCGTGCGGCGCTGTGGCGTCGGCCTTCTGCACCACGCGGCGGATTTTCTTCAGTTCTTCCATCAGGTGCAGCTGGGTCGGCAGGCGGCCGGCGGTGTCGACCAGCACCACGTCCTTGCCCCGCGCCTTGCCCGCGGCCACGGCGTCGAAGCTCACCGCGGCCGGGTCGCCGCCCTCCTGGCTGATGATCTCGACGGTGTTGCGGTCGGCCCAGACGCCGAGCTGCTCCTTGGCGGCGGCGCGGAAGGTGTCGGCCGCGGCCAGCAGCACGCTGGCGCCTTCGTTGGCCAGGTGTTTGGTCAGCTTGCCGATCGACGTGGTCTTGCCCGCGCCGTTGACGCCGGTGACCATGATCACGGTCGGCGTGTACTGGCCGATCACCAGCGATTTCTCGAGCGGCGCGAGCAGCTCGGTCAGCGCATCGGCCAGCAGCGCCTTGACGGCGGCCGGGTCGCTGGCCTTCTGGTCCTTGACGCGGCGCTTCAGGTCGGTGAGCAGGTGCTCGGTGGCCTTGACGCCGGTGTCGGCCATCAGCAGGGCGTCTTCGAGCTGCTCATACAGCGTGTCGTCGATCTGCGTGCCGGTGAACACCGTGGCGATGCTCGAGCCGGTCTTGCGCAGGCCGGCCTTGAGTTTGTCGAGCCAGCCTTTGCGTGTGGGTTCGACGACAGGCTGGGGGGACGGCTGGGCGAACGGCTGGGTGGACGGCTGGTTGAACGGCTGAGTGGGGGCTTCCACAGGCGGCGCGGAGGCTATGGGCTCGGTTGCCGCCCGCCGCAGGAATGCGGGCAGGATCGATGGCGCGGCCACGGGGACTGGCGCGGGAACTGGTGCGGCTACAGGTGCGGATGCAAATGCGGATGCAGGTGCAGCTGGCGTGAACGGCGCAGGCGCTGGTGCCGGCGGCGCAGGTTCGGCCACCGGTTCGGCCGCGGGCTTGCTGCCGAACGGCTTGCGCAGCCAGCCCAGCACCGAGCTGCCGATCGTGTCGCCAGGTTTTTCATC
>JAQGMQ010000091.1 GCA_028292305.1 Rhodoferax sp. | reverse complement strand
CTCGACGGTCCGGCGATCATCGAGCAGAGCGACACCACCACCGTTATCGAACCCGACATGTCCCTCACGGTGGATACGCAAGGCAACCTCCTCGTTAAGGTGAAATAAACATGGCCATCGATCCCGTCACCCTTGCCGTCGTTCGCGGCAGCCTCGAACAAGTCGCCGATGAAATGGATTTGCAGCTGATCCATGCAGCGATCTCGCCCATCATCTCGGAAACCAACGACTGCGCCAACGGCATCTTTCACCCCATGACAGGCGAGACCATCGCACAGGGCCGCTACGGGCTGCCGGTGTTCCTGGCCTACATGCAGTTCACCGTACAAAAAGTGATTTAGCTGGCAAATGCCGAAGGCGGCTTCAAGCCCGGCGACATGTGGATCATGAACGACACCTACCTGGGCGGCAGCCACCTGCAGGACGTGCAGCTGATCGCGCCGATCTTCGCCGATGGCGAGCTGTTTGCCGTCATGGCCACCACCGGCCACTGGATGGACATGGGCGGCAACGTGCCCGGCGGCTGGGGTCCGAAGGCGACCGACATCCACCAGGAAGGCATCGTCATCCCGCCGGTCAAGCTGTACGAGGAGGGCCGGCTCAACAAGGCGCTGGTGGCGATGTTCAAAGCCAACGTGCGCCTGCCCGCCGAGATCGCCGGCGACCTGGCGGCCATGTCCAACGTGTTCTCGGTCGGCAACCGCGGCATCGAGGCGCTGGTCAAGAAATACGGGCGCGGCGTGTTGAGCGAATGCCTGAACGAGATGATCGCGTATTCGGAGCGGCAGATGCGTTCCTACATCGCCGATCTGCCCGACGGCACCTACAGCTTCGAGGACTGGATCGACAACGACGGCATCGTCGACAAGCCCATCCCGGTGCGGCTGGCCATCACCGTCAGCGGCGAGACGATGCACTTCGACTTCACCGGCACCGGCCCCAAGGCCACCGGCCCGCAGAACATGTCGCGCAACACCACGCTGTCGTCGTGTTACGTGGCCATCAAGCACATCTTTCCCGACGTGCCCGTCAACGGCGGCACGTTCCGGCCGATCAGCTTCGACGTGCCGGCGGGCTCGCTGCTGGCTGCCGAATACCCGTCGCCCTGCGGCGGCTACCTCGACCCGATGGGCCGCGTGATCGACGTGGTGTTCGGTGCCATGGCCAAGGCGCTGCCGGCCAAGGCGCCGGCGGCCTTCTTCGGCACCATCGGCGTGGTCGCCATCAGCGGCCGGCATCCGAAGAGCGGCGGCTATTTCGTCGGCGTGTTTCCGTATCCGGGCGGTTATGGCGCGACCAAGGCCAGCGACGGCCTGGTCAACGGCACGCCGCCGCAGTCGATGGCCAACTTCATGTCGCTCGAGATGTCGGAGCACCGCTTCCCGATCCGTTTCGACTACTTCAAATTGCGCGACGACTCGGGCGGCGCCGGCTGGCACCGCGGTGGCTGCGGCACCGCCTATGGCTTCACGGCCTGGTCCGAGTGCGAAGTGTCAGCACTGGGTGACCGCGTCGACCACGCGCCGTTCGGCATCGTCGGCGGCAAGGCCGGCGCGCCGAACCACGTCGAATTCCAGACCGGCGGCAAGAGCTGGATTCCCGCGCTGCGCAGCAAGCAGGACAACGTGTTGTTCAAGCCCGGCGACGCCATCCGCGCGGCCTCGCCCGGCGGTGGCGGCTACGGCGACCCGCTGACGCGCGACCTGGCCGCCGTCGAACGCGACCTGAACCGCGGCTACATCAGCCGCACGCAAGCCGAGCAGGACTACGGCGTGGTGGTGGCTGGAGTGACCGGGCTCGGCGCCGGCCACAGCCTGTACCAGCTCGACGCGGCGGCCAGCGCCACGCGGCGCCAGCAGCTCGGGGCGCAGGCCAGCGCGGCCTGAACCCATCCCCTTCAAGCGAACTTCAAAGGAACAAGACATGCATGACAGCACAGGAGCCTGGGAGCTGCCGGAAGAACTGAGGATGCTCAGGGACACCATCCGCCGCTTCATGGTCGAAGAGGTCAAGCCGGTGGAAGACAAGCTGCCGCACGACGCCTACACGCTCGAGCCCGAGCCGCTCAAGACGCTGCAGAAGAAGGCGCGCGACATCGGCCTGTGGTGCCTGGAGACGCCTGCCGAACATGGCGGCGCCGGCCTGAACCTGCTGGGCCAGTGCGTGGCCGCCGAGGAAACCGCCAAGTGCCGCATGGGCGCCTACATCGCCGGCTGCGGCGCCTTCGGTTTCGACCCGCCGAACGTGATCTGGAAGGGCACCGAGGCGCAGATCCGCAAATACGGCCACGTCAACGTGGAGACGGGCGACAAGGCTTTCGTGGCCATCAGCGAGCCCAGCGGCGGCTCGGACCCGGGCCGCGCCATCACCACGCGCGCCGAGAAGAAGGGCGACCGCTACGTCATCAACGGCACCAAGATCTGGATCTCGGGTGCGGGCCAGGCCAAGTGGGGCATCGTCTTCGCGCGGGTCGGCGACAACAAGAGCCGCGGCGGCATCACCAGCTTCATCGTCGAAAAGGACAAGCCCGGCATCAGCCTGTCGAAGATCCCGGTGATCCGCTCGTACTCGCCGTATGAAGTGCATTTCGACAACTACGAAGTGCCCGAGGAGAACCGCCTGGGCGAAGAAGGCAAGGGCTTCGCGCTGGCCGAGGAATGGCTGATCCACGCCCGTCCGCCGTATGCGGCGGCCACCATCGGCATCGCCCAGGCGGCGCTGAGCCTGGCCACCGAATGGGCCACGCAGCGCAAGGCCTTCGGCGGCACGCTGGCCGAGAAGCAGGCCATCCAGTGGATGATCGCCGACTCCGAGGTCGAGCTGCGCGCGGCGCGCCTGCTGGTGTACCAGGCCGCCTGGAACGCCGACATGGGCCGCGACATCAAGGTCGATGCCTCGATCTGCAAGGTCTACGGCACCGAAGTCGCGGGCCGCGTGGTCGACCGCTGCATCCAGATCTTCGGCGGCCTCGGCGTGGCGCAGGAGATGCCGCTCGAACGCTGGTACCGCGAGCTGCGCATCAAGCGCATCGGCGAAGGCCCGTCGGAAGTGCACCGCATGGTGATCGCGCGCGACATCCTGGGCGCCAAACGGCCGGGAGCCTGAGCATGGCCATCGACTACAGCGTCTCCGACGAGGGCATCGCCCTGATCACCATCAACCGGCCAGAGCGCCTGAACGCCATGGACGCCGAGCACTACAAGGCCTTGTCGGAGGCCTGGAGCACGGTGCGCGACGACCCGGCCGTGCGCGTGGCCATCGTCACCGGCGCGGGCGAGCGCTCGTTCACCACCGGCGCCGACATCAAGAGCTTCCTGACCGCCCCGGCCGGCCTGTCGGAGATGTGGCTCACGCAGCGCGACCAGCTGCTCAACCGCGGTCTTGAAGTGTGGAAGCCCATCATCGCCGCGGTCAACGGCTACTGCCTGGGCGGCGGCGTCACGCTGATGCTGGCCACCGACATCCGCATCGCGGCATCACACGCCACCTTCAGCGTGGCCGAGGTCAAGCGCGGCGTGATCCCGGGCAATGGCGGCACGCAGCGCATCCTGGAACAACTGCCGTATGCGGTGGCGATGGAGATGCTGCTCACCGGCGACGGCATCGACGCGGTGGCCGCCGAGCGCTGGGGCCTGGTCAACAAGGTCGTGCCCAAGGAAGACCTGCTCGACACCGCCTATGCCTATGCACGCCGCATCGCCGCCAACGCGCCGCTGGCGGTGCAGGCCGCCAAGGAACTGGCGGTGCGCAGCCGCGAGATGGACCGCAACACCGGCCTGCGCTTCGAGGCCGTCATCAACCGCATGCTCGGCTTCACCGAGGACGCCAAGGAAGGCCCGGCGGCCTTCGCGGCCAAGCGGTCGCCTGAATTCAAGGGGCGTTGACATGGACACACCCAACATGCCCAACATGCCCAACATGCCTACCACGCCCAACGTCCCCGGTTATCCGCTCAAGGGCCTGACCGTCATCGACCTGGGCCAGATCTACAACGGCCCTTACTGCACCTTCATGATGGCCATGGCCGGCGCCACCATCATCAAGGTCGAAGCCAAGGGCGGCGAGAACCTGCGCCGGCGCAGCGTGGTCGGCGGCGCGGCGCTGCCCTTCGCGATGCTCAACTCGAACAAGAGCTTCGTCACGCTCGACCTCAAGACCGAACGCGGCTGCGAGCTGCTGCGCGCCATGGTCAAACGCGGCGACGTGCTGGTCGAAAACTTCGCCCCCGGCGCCATGGAGCGCCTGGGCGTGGGCTACGACAATCTGCGCAAGATCAACCCACGGCTGATCTATGGCTCGGGCTCGGGCTACGGCCGCTCGGGGCCGAACAAGAACTACCCGGCGATGGACCTCACGGTGCAGGCCATGGCCGGCATCATGCACGTCACCGGCTTCCCCGACCGCCCGCCGGTCAAGGCAGGCCCGGCGGTGTGCGACTTCTCCGGTGGCGTGCACCTGTACGGCGCCATCATGACCGCGCTGTACGAGCGCGAGAAGACGGGCGTCGGCCGGCTGGTCGAAGTCTCGATGCAGGAAGCCGTGTACGCCTCGCTCAGCTCCAACCTGGGCCTGCACTACGGCTCGGGCAACGACGCGCCGTCGCGCACCGGCAACCGCCATGGCGGCATGGCCGAGGCGCCGTACAACGTGTACCCGACAAAGGACGGCTTCATCGCCATCATCTGCGTCGGTGAATCGCACTGGACGTCGCTGCTGGCCGTGATGGGCCGCGAAGACCTGCTGACCGACCCGCGCTATGCCAACCTGAAGAGCCGCGTGGCCCACATGGACGAGATCGACGCACTGGTCGGCGGCTTCACCGAGGGCTTCGCCAAGCAGGAACTGTTCGACCTGCTGATGAAAAACCGCGTGCCGTGTTCGCCGGTGCGCGACCTGGACGAGGTGGTCAACGACGTCCACATGCACGCCCGCCGCGCACTCGAGTGGATCGACCACCCGATCTACGGCCGTGTCTGCCTGCCCAACACGCCGATGCGTTTCGACGGCGTCGAGCCGATGGAAATCAAACCCAGCGGCGAACTCGGCCGCGACAACCTGGCCATCTACGGCGATTGGCTGGGACTGCCGGCGGACGAGATTGCCAGTTTGCAAGAAGAGGGGGTGATCTGATGCGCGCAGCGATGAACCGCTTCAAGCAAGCGAGCGCCCCCTCGGGGGGCAGCGTAGTACACGAAGTGACAAG
>JAQGMQ010000087.1 GCA_028292305.1 Rhodoferax sp. | reverse complement strand
CCTTCTGAAAGACAGCGGTGCCGACAGCCTACCCATGGAAACGCTGGCCACCAAGTTCCGCATGATCGACAACGTGCAGATGCCTGTGATCGTGCCATTCGACAATGACGCTCGCCAACTATTGCGTGCATTGGAGTTTGCGGAAGGTAGCGTCAGCCTCGCTCGCAAGCTGCAGCCATACCTAGTGCAGTTGCCTCGGCAGGTCTTCGATTCTCTTTACAAGGCTGGGGCCGTGGCTGCGGTCGCACCGAAGAAATGGGGCGAAGCCCTTTCGCTTCGAGTCGATCCGGCGCAACGAAGTCGGTGGAAAGTTGTCGCCCGCCAGCGTGACCAAGGCGATGAAAGCTGAATCGACGGTGGGGCTGGTTACCTATGTCGACGAAGATCGGCAGCAGCGCGCTGCCACCATTTTGCGTGACGTTTCCTATGTGATTGAAGCGCACTTCGAGCTGACAAGCAAGGCCGGGCCGGACGACTCGGTAGGCAAACATCTGGACATCTTCAACCGCCGCGCGCGCAAGGGCCAGTGTTTTCAAATGCCATGCATGGGCGTGCGCGAGTTTCCGGCGAACTTCCAGTTGGTTGAGCCTGGCGAGGCCATCCCCGAAAAGCATGAAAGCCTACTAGCCGAACGCGACCTGGGCTGGATGCTGCACGACATCGATTTCGAAAATGGAATGACGCCGCGCTTTTTTCGCGCTCAGATGTGGGCGCGTGGGTTGAAACAATCGAACTTCTCTCGCAGCGTTGCCCTGTCCTGCGTCGCGCCTCATGTGGGCGCGTGGGTTGAAACAACGTCTTCTACGACGGAGAGCCATGTTGCGGCAGTTGCGCCTCATGTGGGCGCGTGGGTTGAAACATCGGCAACCCTGGCGCTGTCGACGGCACGTCGTGTCGCGCCTCATGTGGGCGCGTGGGTTGAAACGCCGCCAGCCTGGTCGCCTCGGGCACGAAGGGCGGGTCGCGCCTCATGTGGGCGCGTGGGTTGAAACGGCTTTACCGGTGAGCGCTCTCCAAACCGTGCTGGTCGCGCCTCATGTGGGCGCGTGGGTTGAAACATCCTTGGTTGAGGGGTGGCGCTTCGTTAGCGCGTCGCGCCTCATGTGGGCGCGTGGGTTGAAACTATCTGGCGCTGAAACCGTGTCTTGCCTTTGCAGGTCGCGCCTCATGTGGGCGCGTGGGTTGAAACGTTGTGCTTGGACAGTCAACGTCCAAGATGACTAGTCGCGCCTCATGTGGGCGCGTGGGTTGAAACAGAATGATCCCCCTCAAGTGGGCGCGTGGATTGAAACGTGGCTTTCCTTGCCGCGCTGCAGGTCGATGTGCGCCCTCGCGCCTTACGTACGCGTGTGGATTGGAACGGGAATACCCAACGTCAACAAGCCCCGGTTTGCTGCCACGTCCATGTGGGCAAGTGGATTGACACTCGGGCAGGATAGGCTTTGTAGCGGCTTTGTCTTAGTTGCGCCTATGTGGGCGCATGGACTTCTCCAGCTAGTCACTTGGGCCAGATATACCCGTGGTCGCGTCCTATGGCGGAGCATGGATGGAAACGCATCATTGCCAGCCCTACCCGCGGTTAGGGCAGTCGCGACCAACTTTGGCCCGCGCAATGTTCGGGCGACGACACCATCGGCGACGATGGGGGCCAGTCGCGCTCACCCTTGACGTGTCATTGACCTTTAGGTCGAGGCTGTCATTGTTCACACACACCGAGGGGAGCCGCCCAGCCACATTTGCCTCGAAACAGCCTTACCGACATGAGTGTCCTCATGCCGCTGAATCGCCCCGCAACCCAATCGCATAGATGCAACCCAGGTAGAACGAGGCCGGTGCCTGCTTCCCGCAGCTGGCGTATTCTCGAAACCACGCTGGCCCTGTCGGTCCAACCGCAACACATTCAGAAACCCTTTCTCGTCACGCCCGCAGTTAGCATCAGACCCATGACACCCCGTTTTCGCCAGCACGCCTTGGCCCCCTTGCTCGCCGCCTGCGCCCTCCTCGCCGGATGCGCCAGCGGCGTGGGCATCAGCGTTCCGCTCTTTCCCGGCGTGTCGATCGGCGTGGGTGTCAACTCGGGCGGCGATGTGAATCTGGGCTTGGGGACGGGCGTGGGTCCGGTGGGCGTGGGGGTGGGGGTGAACCAGCGCGGCCAGGTGTCCGCGGGCGCGGGTGTGGGCGTGAGCACCGGGGTGGGTGGCGGTGCGCGGGTGGGCGCCGGCGTGGGCACCGGCACGGTGATCTACGACCCGAAGAGCGCGCCGGCGGTTGACGCGCCACGGCACTGAATCAACGGGTGGTCAGCAAAAGGCCAGCGCCAGCCAGGCCGGGTCTTCGACCACGTTGAGCAGCAGGTAGCTGCCGAGGCTGTAGCCGGTGTAGACCAGCGCCTCGCGCCACTCGGCCCAGGGCGCACCACGCGGCGGCAGCACGGGCAGGAAGGCCGGGCGCACGGCCATGCGCCGCGGTGCGGTGTCTGCGGTCGCGAAATTCATACGTACAACGGCTCCTCGCCCATGGCCTCGATCTGCTCGGTCAGCATGTTGACCTGGCCGACCCAGTAGTCGCTGGTGCCGAACCACGGGAAGTTGATGGGGAAGGTCGGGTCGCTCCAGCGGCGCGCCAGCCAGGCGCTGTAGTGGATCAGGCGCAGCGTGCGCAGCGGCTCGATCAGGGCCAGCTCGCGGCGGTCGAAGCTGCGGAACTGTTCATAACCGTCGACCAGGCCGCTGAGCTGCCCGGTGCGCTGGGCGCGGTCGCCGCTGAGCAGCATCCACAGGTCCTGCACGGCCGGGCCGGTGCGGGCGTCGTCGAGATCGACGAAATGCGGGCCGCCGTTCGGCCGGTCGGTAGGCGTCCACAGGATGTTGCCGGGGTGGCAGTCGCCGTGCAGGCGCAGCGTCTTGATGGGTGACGCGGCGCTGCCGCCGGGCAAGGGGCTGGCCGCGATCATGTCCAGCGCCGTATTGCAGGCCGTGCGCCACTCGCTCTGCACGTCCATGGGGATCATTTCATGCCCGAGCAGCCAGTCGCGCGAGGCGATGCCGAAGCTCTGCAGGTCGAGCGCCGGGCGGTGCATGAACGGCTCGCGCGCGCCCACGCTGTGGATGCGCGCGAGGAAGCGGCCGATCCATTCGAGCACCTCGAAATCGTCCAGCTCGGGGCCGCGGCCACCGCGGTTGGGGCTCACGCTGAACGCGAAGCCGCCGAACTGGTGCAGCGTGGCGCCGTTGAGCACCAGCGGGCCGACGGCCGGAATCTCGGCCGCCATCAACTCGGCGGCAAAGCTGTGTTCTTCGAGAATTTGGGCGGTGCTCCAGCGTTCGGGCCGGTAGAACTTGGCCACCACGGTGCTGCCGTCTTCGACGCGGATCTGTTAGACGCGGTTTTCATACGAGCTCAACGCGGTGAGGCGCCCGTCGCCATACAGGCCGACGCTGGCCAGCGCGTCGAGCACCACGTCGGGTGTGAGCGTCTGGTACGGGTGCGAGCCGTCGGCTGCGGCGCCGGAGTCGGTGGTTGGAAGCATGCAGCGATTGTCGCCGCCAATGCCAACGGCCCAGACAGGAGGGCGATGAATCCCTCCGGCCTGGGCCGTTGCGCGCCCCTTTCGGGGCGTGAAGAACCTTAGGCGATGACCAGATCGACTTCGATGTTGTCGCGGGTGGCGTTGGAATAAGGGCAGACGTGGTGGGCGGCTGCCACCAGTTCCTTGGCCTTGTCGGCCTCCAGGCCGGGCAGGTGGATTTCCATCTTCACGGCGATGCCGTAGGCGTTGTTTTCAATGGGGCCGAAGGACACCGAAGCGTCGATCGAGGCATCGGCCGGCACGGCGATCTTGAGCTTGCCGCTGACGGCCTTCATGGCGCCCATGAAGCAGGCCGAATAACCGGCTGCGAACAGCTGCTCGGGGTTGGTGCCGGAGCCGCCGGCGCCGCCCATTTCCTTCGGCGTGGACAGCGTGACTTCCAATGCGCCGTCGCTGGACTTGGAGTTGCCTTCGCGGCCGCCGGTGGTGTGGGCGTGTGCGGTGTAAACGACTTTTTCGAGCTTCTTGACCATGGTGGTTTTCCTTCGGGTTGAATGCTTCGGAGTGAAGCGGGTGGGTAAATGAAAAGGTGGGTGAAACGGTGGAACAGGGCAATCAGCCGGTAAGCCGACCGCGCAAGGTCTGGATCTGCTGCGTGAGCGCGATCAACTCGGGAATGCTGCACTGGGCCGCCTCGGCGATGCAGCCGGGGATGCGGCCGGCGGCTACTTTGAGCTTGCGGCCGGCAGCCGTCAAGCGGACATGCACGCGGCGCTCATCGGCCACATCGCGCACCCGGCTGATGAAGCCGTTGGCCTCCATGCGCTTGAGCAACGGCGTGAGCGTGCCCGAGTCGAGGTAGAGCCGGTCGCCCAGCTCGGACACCATCAGGCCGTCGCGCTCCCACAGTACCAGCATCGCCAGGTACTGCGGGTAAGTCAGGTTCAACTCTTCGAGCAGCGGCTTGTATAACTTGGTCATCGCCAGCGACGTGGAATACAGCGCGAAGCAGAGCTGGTTGTCCAGCTGCAGCATCGGGTTCACGGGAGTGTCTTTGGTTGCCATGGTTGAATTGTAGCTCGCAATTAGATCGCGCGCAACTTAAATTAGAAAAGGACCGTTGATGGGAACGGGATCGAACGGGCAGCGGGTTTGAACTGAGCCGTCGACAGGTTCACATGCCGCCCTCACCCCAGCCCTGTCCCGCATGCGGGAAAGGAAGCACAACCGCCGCGCCGTAGCTGCAAGTCAATACTTGTAGACGCCCTGCCCCGTCTTGCGGCCGAGGCGGCCCGCGGCCACCATCTCCTTCAGCAAGGGGCACGGCCGGTACTTGCTGTCGCCGAATTCGTTGAGGTAGACCTCCATCACCGCCAGGCACACGTCCAGGCCGATCATGTCGGCCAGCGCCAGCGGACCGATGGGCTGGTTGCAGCCGAGCTTCATGCCGGCGTCGATGTCCTCCGGCGTGGCCAGGCCCTCGGCCAGCACGAACAGGGCTTCGTTGATCATCGGCACCAGGATGCGGTTGACCACAAAGCCCGGCGCGTTCTTCACCGTGATGGGCGACTTGCCCAAGGCCTGGGCCAGCGCCTTGACGGTGTCG
>JAQGMQ010000025.1 GCA_028292305.1 Rhodoferax sp. | reverse complement strand
TCGGCGGACACGGTGCCCGGCAGGATCGAGGTGACATACAACACGTCGAGGTTCGACCCGCCGAAGGCACACATCGACGGCTTGGCCACCGGCACTTCGAGCGAGGCCACCAGCTTGCCTGCCGGGTCGAAGCGGTGCACCTTGCCGGCGTCGTTGCCGCAGCTCCAGTAAAAACCCTCCGCATCCACCGCCGCGCCATCGGGCCGGCCGGGCAGCGGCGTCATGTCGACGAACTCGCGCGGATGGGCAAAGCTGGCGGTGGCGGCGTCGAAGTCGAACGCCCACACCCGCTGCACGCTCGGGTGCGAATCCGACAGATAGGCGGTGCGGCTGTCGGCCGTGAACGCCAGGCCATTCGGGGTGATGATGTCTTCGACCTTGGCGGCGCTCAGGCCGGTTTCGTCCAGGCAATACAGCGCGCCCAGCGGTGACGCCAGCGACATGTCCATCACCATGGTGCTGATCCAGAAGCGCCCTTGCGGGTCGCAGCGGCCATCGTTGAACCGCATGCCGGGCGCAGGGTGGCTGATGCTGGCCAGCCGCTGCAGCCGTACCTCGCCACCGGCCAGCAGCTCGACCGCGGACACGCCGGTTTCCATGGCGGCCACGATTTCGTCGCCGCGGCCGCCCGTGCTGGCACGTGCGCTCAGGGCAATGCAGCCCACGCGTTCGGGCAAGGTCCAGCTTTGGGTGAGCTTGGTGGCCTCGTCCCAGCGGCGCACCAGTCGGCTCTCGATGTCGACCCAATACAGCGCCTGGCTGCGCACGTCCCACACCGGCGATTCGCCGACGCGGTCGCGGCTGCTGCCCAAGACGGAAGCACCGCTCATCAGTAAGGGCCCTGCGCCACGAAGCCGCCGCCGTGGCTGGTGTGCGCGGGGTTCTTCAGGTCGGGTGCGGTGGTGGCCGCGTAGATCTCGTCGCGGAACTGGTCCGAGCTGTCTTGCGGCACGTAGCCGATGTGTTTGGCGCGGCTGTTGTCGTACCAGGTCACAGCGTTGTTCGACATGCCGTAGACGATGCTGTGCTTGAGCACCGGCGTGGTCAGGCAGGCGGTGACGAGGCGGTGCAGGTCGTCGTAGCTGAGCCAGGTGGCCAGCATGCGGCGGTCGCGTGGCTTGGGGAACGACGAGCCGATGCGCACGCAGGCGGTCTCGATGCCATAACGCTCGAAGTAAAACTTCGACAGGTCTTCGCCGAAGGCCTTGCTCAGGCCGTAGAAGCTGTCCGGCCGCGGCGGTGCGTCCACGCCGATGGTTTCGCCCTGGCTGTAGAAGCCGACCACGTGGTTCGAGCTGGCGAACACGATGCGCTTCACGCCGTGTTTGCGCGCGGACTCATACAGATGAAATAGGCCGAGGATGTTGGCCTGCATGATCGGCATGAAGGGGCCGTCCACCGACACGCCTCCCAGGTGCACGATGGCGTCGACGCCCTGCACCATCGCGTCCACCGCGGCGGCATCGGCCAGATCGGCCAGCATCACTTCCTCGCCGGCCGCGGCGGCGCCGAAGTCGGCAATGTCGGACAAGCGCAGCGTCGTGCAGTTCTGTTTCAGGCTTTCGCGCAAGACCTTGCCCAGGCCGCCGGCAGCGCCCGTCAACAAGATCTTTTCGTGCAGTTTGATGGTCATTTTTGTGCCCTGGGAAATGGCTTGTGGATGAACTTGCGGCAACAGCGCAAGTTGGCGAATGCCTTGTTCGCCGGTCCACAGGTAGTTATACGTTGTCTGATGACTAAGAATTCTCTAAATTTCGCGGGCTGTTGTCAAGCGGTTCCCGCTGAAACAAGGGCAAACCCTTAGGACTATTTGACACAGTGTTCTCCACCGGGCGGACATGCGCTGCCCGACGCGCAACCAAAGCTTCGCCGACGGCCGAAAAGCGCATCGCTCAGCATTACGGGTAAACCCTTTGTCACACTTTCCGATTAAGTTGTAGGATGACTGATAAACAAAAACGGGCTGGCATCCGCTGCGCGTTCTTGTTTGGAACCCGGCTTCAGCAGCCGCCAACCAGCAGGACGTCGGGGCCTTCCAATCGCCGCGTTCAGCTATTTCCCTCAGCTCAGACCCAATCCAAAACCAGGAGCAACCATGAAAAACCCAAGCCGCATCTTTTTGAGCCTCGTCGCCGCCGCAGCCTTCTGCGCCGTCAGCGGCCAGGCGTTCGCTCGCAACTTCCGTTCGGCCGACGTGCACTCCAAGGACTTTCCGACCAACATGGCGGTGAAGTTCATGGGTGACGAGCTGAGCAAGGAAACTGGCGGCAAGGACAACATCAAGGTCTTCGGCGACAGCGCCCTCGGCTCCGAAAAAGACACGGTTGAACAGGTCAAGATCGGCGCCATCGACATGGTGCGCGTCAGCCTGGCTTCGTTCAACGGCATCGTGCCCGAGTCGATGATCCCTTCGTTCCCGTTCATCTTCCGCGACCTCGCGCATTTCCGCAAAGCCATCTACGGCGCCGAAGGCGACAAGATCCTGGCCGCCTTCGACAAGGCCGGCTTCGTGGGTCTGGCCATGTACGAAAGCGGTTCGCGCTCGATGTACGCCAAGAAGCCCATCAAGACCGTGGCCGACATGAAGGGCCTGAAGATCCGCGTGCAGCCGTCCGACCTGGCCGTGGCCATGGTCACCGCCATGGGCGCCTCGCCCGCCCCGATGCCGATGGCCGAGGTGTACTCGGGCCTGAAGACCGGCCTGGTGGATGCCGCCGAAAACAACATCCCTTCATACGAAGAAGCCAAGCACTACGAGTCGGCCGGCGTGTTCTCGGAAACCATGCACGTCATGACGCCTGAAGTGGTGGTGTTCTCCAAGAAGGTCTGGGACACGTTGACGCCAGCCGAACAGGCCGGCCTGCGCAAGGCGGCCAAGGCATCGGTCGCCTACTACGTCACCCTGTGGGACGCCAAGGAAAAAGAAGCCAAGGCCGCCGTGCTCAAGGGCGGCGCCAAGATCGTGCCCGCGGCCGACATCGACAAGGCCAGCTTCGTCAACGTCGAAAAGCCGGTGTGGGACAAGTTCGCCACCACGCCCGAGCTGAAGTCGCTGGTGCAAGAAATCGTCAACGTCAAATAAGCCGCTTCTGCCGCCGCGCCCCGTGCGCGGCGGCAGCACGGCTGAAAAGCAAACACCATGCATTTTCTGAATTCACTGAGTGCACGCCTGTCCGAATGGGTGTTGCGCCTGGCGAGCGTTTGCCTGGCCGCGCTGGGCATCGTCGTCATCTACGGCGTCGTCATGCGCTACGCCTTCAATGACGCGCCGCCATACGTCGAACAGGTGGCCCTGCTGCTGGTGATCTCGGTGGCCATGTTCGGCGCCGCCGCCGGCGTGCACGACGTGGGCCACATCGGCCTCGACTCGGCCGTCAAGCTGCTGCCGCCCAAGGGCCAGTTCTGGTGCCTGGTCATCGTCGAACTGTTGACCATCATCTTCGCCGCCGTGCTGCTCTGGGGCTGCGAACACATGGCCACGTCGACCCGCCACGACACCATTCCCACGCTGGGCATTTCCGAAGCCTGGCGCTATGTACCGCCCATGATTGCCGGCGTCCTCATCATCCTGTTTTCAGTGAAGCACATGCTGACGCTGTTTACCAAGAAACCCACCCACTGATCATGGAACTCGCTGTACTTTCCCTGAGCTTCCTGCTCTTCCTCGTACTCGGGGTACCGGTGGCGTTCGCCATCGGCCTGAGCTGCCTGGCCACCTTCGCCGTGGAAGGCCTGCCACTGGCCACCGCCATGCAGATGATGGTCTCGGGCATGAACGTGTTTTAGTACCTGGCCATTCCGTTCTTCATCTTCTC
>JAQGMQ010000880.1 GCA_028292305.1 Rhodoferax sp. | reverse complement strand
GTTCCGAAGGGCTGAAGAACAGATTGACGTAGATGTTCGACGAATCAGCGTTCTGGTTGCCCGATTGGCCGGCGAATTGGGCAATCAGTTCGGTACCGGTGACCGTGCGGATCACTTGGTGCGCCGCGTTGTAGAAGATCAGATCGTTGTAGGTGTCGATCGAACCGTAGTACAGACCCAAGTAGTTCAGGCTGGCATTGGCGCCCAGGCCCGACAGCAGGCCGGTGTAGTCGATATTGACGGTGGAAGAAGTCTGACCAGCGCCCGGGCCATAGGCGAAGCAGGTCGAATCGCCAGCAGGCGCGGCGGCAACGCCCGACAGCGTATTCTTGCGGAAGCCGTAGGTGCCACCGGTGATGGTGATAAGACCCGCCGGCGTGTCCAGGCCGCAACCTTGCGCATTGCCGCCACCGTTGATCGCACTGAACGTTTCAACGAACACGGAGCCAGGAATCGGTGCATTGTTCGCGCCCAACAAGGGGGACGTCTTACCGGAATTGTCACCACCGAGGTTGGTGTTGGTGTAGTCGAAAGTGACGGTAACGGCTTGTGCCGGCAACGCGAAAAGTGCCGCTGCGACGAGCGATGTGCTTACAAAAAGATTCTTCATTTGTGGCCTAGTTGGGATTTGCGGGTAACGTCTTGTAGCCAGCAGCAAGCTTCAGGCCATGATAGAAAAAATGTTCAAAATCATCGTGCTGCGCAGCTTTTTTACAGCACATCTCACCAATATGTAAAAAATATCGACAAATTTTTTAGAAGAATCGTACGATTGATACACAGCTATCACGCCATCTGGGCTCAGTGTGCTCGCTACGAACGGCGAGGCCTGCGGTAAGCGATAGGTATTACATCAGCAGGTCCGAGCTGTCTTGGTTGCTGCACGAACAACCATACGCGGGAATTCACCGGTGCTCCTACATCCGGCTTTACGGCCCGCCGCCCGTTTGAGAATTGACGTCTTCATCTAACCGACGAAGACTTGAGTATCCAGCGATAGGCGAAGTTGCGCAAAATACGCTTCAAGTGCATGCGAATCACGGGGTCCCAAGACCTCGCAAGCACCCACGCCAACGCCATAACAGCGACCAAATAGGTTGTAAACCAGAAGGAAAATCGGACGCGATGCAGCGCCAACGGGCCCGCGTTCAGCCAAAGCAGAACTGGAAAGTGAATGGCGTAAAGCGGATACGAAATTTGCCCGAGCGCCGCTGCCGGCCGTGCCAGCCGAGCCGGCAAATTCAGTGTGGCACCAAGCCACAGGGCGGCCGGTACCGCGGTAAAGATCATGACCAGATCGACGACAGCTCGATCACCGCGAAGCCCCGGAGCAAACATCGCGCCAAAAAGAATTGCAATTGGCGCGAGGCACATCCAACCGCCATTGATGATACGGTTGTGAATTCTGGAGACGATCATCCCGAGCGTAAAGCCAAAGATGACCCGTGCAACTCCACCCCATGCGGTGCTCCATACGACGCCCAAATCAGCACTGCCGTGGACTAGCGCACCATAGGCGATCCCAAATCCGCTTACCGCCATCACTGCGATGAGCACGATGGTCCGGCAACGCGCCAAAGCAAACGCATAGAACACGTTCGCAAGCAACTCCATATACAAGGACCAGCTTGGCGCATTTAGCGGTCCGAGTTCCGTCATGAACGGGGATGGCAGGAAAGCCAAACCGAACAACACGGTCACGACGATGTCCCATGATGAATAGGTGCCCACGGCTTGAAAGGACGACGTGGCAATTCGAGCCACTCCAAAACATAGCCCGGCTAGATACAGGGGATACAAACGCACCACACGCAAGCCCACGAATCGACTGGCGCTCAAGCCACGAACAAACCTGGAGTCATAGGTTCGCGCGATCACGAATCCAGAAAGCGCAAAGAAAAAATCGACTGCAATTGTGCCGCCAGGTAGCAGAATGTGCTGCGCGTGCAAGACCACAACCGCAATAGCAGCCAATCCGCGCATGGCATCGAGTGTGTAGTGCCGAACGGGGATGGTCATGCAATCTGTTCAGGACAACGCTGAAACCACCCATGATCTAGGCCAGCTTGAAAACTCGCCATCAATGATCGTCCGAACCTGCATCCGGAAACGAGCGAGCAGACCGATCGCCACGATGGAGGCCGTCTTTCTGCGCAACCCTTTCTTGACAAAATAACGTGTTCGAACTGATCTAGAGACATACCCTAGTATCCCAAGAACTGCTTACATATCAATTGCAAGATCACGGGAATTGTTACCATGCGCGTCTTGTCGATTCCACTTCGACTCCGAACGTAGTGCAGAGTCCAACGACGTTAGTCCAATCGATGCAAACGAAGTTTTGCGGCTGGCATTGACCCACGGGCGCGACTCTGCGTAATAGCATGGATGTCATTTAATTAGGCACGACGCCTGCCAAGCACAAACAAGAAGTGTGCCAAGTGACCAAAAGTGGGTGAAGCAAAGATATGTGGGCGGAACTGGCGCTGGGCCTCTGCGCTTGCTTAGGCCTCTCCTTCTGAAGATTTCCTTTTAGTTCAAAGCTCTACACGAAATCATCCCGGGGCAGGAGGCGGAAAACGTTCGCCGCTTGTGATCCAGCGCACCCGGTATTTTTTACACTAGGGGCAACTACCAGTAGACGTAGCGGGTCAAAAACGTAAAATTTAGTACAACAGACCTTGTCCTACAATTTTTCTGGCGAACCCATGCTAAGAGCTAAATTTTTCATCAGTCTCGCCGTCATCGCAGCCATCCATCAGTTCTATATCGGGCCGTCGACGGCCATGGCGACAACGCCCGCGGCGGGCTGTGAAGCGTCTTCATCCGTTGCGGACAACACCGTGAAATCGAACGACGCGAGCGTGATCAACGCGAGCATGGCCAACTGCTCTGACGCGACGAGCCGCCGCGCTGCAGTTGTTGCGGACAAGGCTTAAACCCGGTTTTTCAGGTCGAACGGCATCGACGTGGCCTCACGCGGCCCTCCGCTGATCGTCGCAGGCGCAACGCCTGTATGTTGGCGCAACCCATGCCAAACGCGCGCCAACTCTTGCATGGTGGTACTGCGCTAGATCTCGCCGGCCACTGCGCCGCGCACCGCCGGCAGAATGTTGCCCTTGCCCTCCTGCTTAACCAGGTTTCCTTCGACACCGTCACGTATGGCGCATGCAGCAAAGACGGATGCGTCGCGTGCCCATGGCCAGCCAGGCCAGTGGAAGGCGTTGGCGTGAGCGCTGTATGAGGGCGCGCACCGGATGGCTCCTCGGCGCATGTCGGCGCTGAACAGGGGACGAATGCCCCTTGACAGGCGGCCGAAGCGACATCGCTGCCCGGCATGTCGCCAGCGACGCATAAGAACCCGCTCAGCACGTTGACGCCATGCCCATGCCTGCAAGCCACGCCCTCCGGCAATCACTCCATCCTCAACAGGCGAAGGTACAAGCCGCACGCTCCCCCTGAGCCGGCATATGCGGTCCGCGCGGCAACGCCGCGTGCACAAGCAGACGCCCGGACCATGGCGCACTCAGCAGCGTGTCCAGTGGAACACTGTGCCGCGCCGTGGTCACGACCATGCGGCCACTCCCGCCGGGCTCGAAACACAGGTCGGTCGCGCACGGTACCGGCAGGCCGACCACACCGTCGACCTGCCCGTCGGGCGTGAAACGCATTACCGACCAGCCGTCGAACAACGCGGTCCAGATGCCGCCTTCGGTGTCGAAGGCCAGGCCGCTGATCCGGCCCGAGCCCCTGGGTACGGTGGCCAGGCGGCGCACGCCCTGGCCGGGCGACATCACCAGGATCGCCCCTGACCGCGGCGCCGTGGCGTAGAGCGCCTGGGCCGCGCGGCTCCAGGCCAGGCATTGCACGGGCTCGCCGATGCGCCAGCGCACGTCGAGTGTGCCGTCGTCGCGCACCAGGCCGATGGCCGAGCCCGATTCGGGCAGCGCCACCGCCGCCCAGATGGCCTGGTCATCGCCCGTTGACACGGCCAGCACCGGCTGGGTCAGCCAGCGGCTGACGGCGGTGGCCTGCCCGTCGGCGGCGAGCCGCTGCGCGCCCTGCTCGAACACCACCATGAGTCCATCACCTTCCAGCAGCAGGCCCACCACCGGCGCGTCGACGACGGCGAACTCGCGGTCCCGCCCATCGGCCCACAACCGCACGGAGGGAGCCAATACGTCGGCCCACCACAAGCGCGTGCCGTCGCGCGACCACACCGGGTGCGCGCCGTGAAACGCCCAGGGCCCGGGCAGCGCCGTCACCGTGGACTCGCTCACGGCGGCAGCGGTGGCGTCGGTGGACGGCAGTTGCGCCCCGATCCGGCGCGCGGCCTCGGCCACTTCCGGCCCCAGCAACTCGAGCCGCGCGCGCGTCAGCCGGTAAGCCGGTCCGGCCACGCTGACGGCGCCGCGCACCTGCCCCGCAGGGTCGACGATGGGCGCGCCAACGCAGCGCACGCCCAGCACGATCTCTTCGTCGTCGATGGCATAACCGCGGGCGCGGGTGATGCGCAACTCGGCCTGCAGGCGGCGCCGGTCGGTGATGGTCAGCGGCGTGAGCGGCTTGAGCACGGCCTCGCGCACGATGGCGTCGCGGGCCTCGTCATCCATCGCTGACAAGATCGCCTTGCCCTGGCTGGTGCAGTACACCGGCTTGCGCTGGCCGAGCACGGCTTCCGAGCGCTGGCTGTGCGCGCCGTCGCAGCGTTCGAGCGAGATGACTTCGCGGCCGTCCAGCGTGGCCAGGTAGGTGGTCTCTCCGGTCAGGTCGCGCAGCGCGCGCAATTCGAGCGCGGCAGCCGCCACGAGGTCGGGCATGGCATAGGCCTGGCGCGCCATCTCGAAGCAGCGAAAGCCCAGGCAATACACCTTGCGCAATGGGTCACGGCGAAGCAACCCGCGGTTCACCAGCGTCGCGAGCAGCCGGTAGACCGTCGTGCGGGGCAGTTCGAGCCGGTCGGTGATCTGAGCCTGGCTGAGCCCGCCCGGTGCTGCGCCGACGGCCTCCAGCACGTCGATCGCCTTCTCGAGGGACCCGGTCCCTTCACCGGCATTGTTCTGTGTCATGTGTTGGCGGCGGTTTTGTCCCAGCATCTGGAAATGAGTGCGGCGCAATCGAGGGTCGGCAAACCTGATCCATTGGCCGGAGCGCACGGCCTGACTAGGATAGGCCAAGTGGCGCGAGCCCCGCGCCCCACTCGATTCCAATATCCGAGATGTCAAGGCACCCATGACCCAATTCTTCAACAACCCGCCCCCGCTGCCC
>JAQGMQ010000873.1 GCA_028292305.1 Rhodoferax sp. | reverse complement strand
AAATTTGGTGGCAAGGGCATCCGCGCCCTGGTGCTCACCCCCACCCGTGAACTCGCCGCCCAGGTGGAAGAGTCGGTGCAAACCTACGGTAAATACCTGGAGCTGAGCTCTACCGTGATTTTCGGTGGTGTGGGCATGAACCCGCAGATCACCAAGGTCAAAAAAGGCGTGGATATTCTGGTGGCCACCCCGGGCCGCCTGCTAGATCTGATGCAGCAAGGCGTATTGGACCTGGGCCAGGTGCAAATGCTGGTGCTGGACGAAGCTGACCGCATGCTGGACATGGGCTTCATCCATGACGTGAAAAAAGTGCTGGCCGCCGTACCCAAAGACAAGCAAAGCCTGCTGTTCTCGGCCACTTTCAGCGATGAAATCCGTGACCTGGCAGCCACGCTGCTGAAGAACCCGCAAAGCGTGCAGGTCACGCCACGCAACACCACCGTGCAGCGCATCACCCAGGTGATCCACCCGGTCGGCCGCGGCAAGAAGAAAGCCCTCCTGGCCCACATCATCCAGGAACACAACTGGAGCCAGGTGCTGGTGTTCACGCGCACCAAGTTCGGCGCCAACAACGTCGCCGAATTCCTGACCAAGAACGGCATCCAGTCGATGGCGCTGCACGGCAACAAGAGCCAGTCGGCCCGCACGCAAGCGCTGCAAGGCTTCAAGAGCGGCGACATCCGCGCGCTGGTGGCCACCGACATCGCCGCTCGCGGCATCGACATCGACGACCTGCCGCACGTCGTCAACTATGAAATCCCGAACGTCTGCGAAGACTACGTGCACCGCATCGGCCGTACCGGCCGCGCGGGTGCCGAAGGCGCAGCCGTCAACCTGGTGTGCCTGGACGAAGAAGGCTTCATGCAGGACATCGAACGCTTCACCAAGCGCGAGATCCCGGTGCAGGTCATCGAAGGCTTCATGCCCGAACCCGGTGAAAAGGCCGAACCCATCGCCATGGGCCGCCAGACCATCTGGGGCGGTGCCGGCAAGCCACCAAGCCGCGACGTGATGCAGGCAGCCGCCAAGGCCGCCCGCACCGAAATGCTGCAGCGTGTGCGCGACAACAAGGGCGCGCAGGGCGACGGCGCAGGCCGTGGCGGCAATGGTGGTGGTGGTGGTAACGGTGGCGGCCGCAATGCCCCACGCGGTGGCCAGCGCAGCGCCCCGCAAGGCGACGGCCAGCCGCCACGTTCACAAGGCCCACGTCCGCCACAAGGCGGTGCCGGCGGCCGCGGTCGCAATGGCGGTGGCGGCGGTGGTGGTGGCGGTGCGCGCACCGGCGGTGGCGGCTTCGGCGGCCACGGCAACGGTGGCGGCGCCTATGGCGGCGTGCAGCCTGACCATACCCGTTCGGCCTCGATGGGCGGACACGCCACGCCCGTGGCGCGCGCGCCCGGTGGCCAGCCTGACCCGATGCGCACCAGCGTCGACAGCATGGCGGCCGGTGGTCGCCGTGGTGGCGGCGGCTACGGTGGCAACCGTGGCGGTGGCGGCGGCGGTGGTGGTTACGGCGGCGGCGGTTCCGGTGGTGGCTTTGGCGGCGGCCGCAGTAGTGGTGGTGGTGGTGGTGGTGGTGGCGGCGGCTCGCGTGGACCTGGTGGCTCGCGTGGATCGTTTGGCCGATAACTTCGGCTGAAGTTTGACCAAGGGGCGCTTCGGCGCCCTTTTGTGTTTCTGGACGCTGAAGTCTGCGGGTGTTGACTGGCGCAGCAAGCCCGGAGTCGCACGGCCCAGCGCCGCGCCAGGCCTCTGGTCTTGTGCCCTGTCCCGCTCGCGGGAGGGAGCAATACCGGCCAGCCGTGACATTGGTCGGGGTCCGGGACGCGTCGCTGTGCCTGCTGCGGCCTCGGCTCGCTACACATCGCGTATGTTCGCGACCAATTTCGCGCGCGGTGGCTCAGCCTTTGCCCAGCCGCCCCGCCAATTGCAGCGACGCACGCAGCGTGTCATTTATCCGTGTCTGCCAGCCATCGCCAGAAGCTCTAAGGGCCGCCAGCACATCGACATCGAGTCGAATTTTTACCGGCTCCTTGGTCACCGCCTGCACGATGCCCGCTGGGCGGCCTCGACGGCGGGCCAGGATTTGTTCGGGCGTGGTTACGCGGCCAAGTCCAGCTTGGCCCTCCTTGAGGCTTTGCTCCAGGTCGGCCATGAACTGCACCATTTCCGCGTCAAGGGCGGCAGCGGCTTTTGGGCGGGATTTAGACATCGTATTGCTCCTTGATGCGCAACAGGTATTCGGAGGGTAGCGTGTCGAACTTGGCTTTCGTGTAGGCCATCAACAGCAGCAAGTCGCCACGCGCAGTGCGCAGCAGATAAATCGCGCGGGCGCCACCGCTTTTGCCACGGCCAGCGCGCTTCCAGCGAACCTTGCGCAAACCCTTGCAACCCACCATCACGTCGCCCGCCTCGGGGTTGGCGGCAATGAATTCCACAAACTCGGCAGCTTCCTCAAGCGTCCAGATGGCTTCGACGCTGCGCAGGTAGGTCGGGGTTTCGATAACGGTAAGCACTAATTTATTGTACCCCCAATAAATTAGATTATGTAGCACCCATACGGTTCGGCCAGCCTTGCGGCGGACATTGCAGCGTACCGCCGTTCAAGCCCGAACAAACATCGTCACCAACGGCTCATCCCCCACCTGCCGGCTCCAATGCCCATGCAGCTTGGCGTCGAACGTCGCCCCTTCCGGCAGCGTATCCACCGAATAAAAATGCTCCCCCGCCTTGAATACACGGCTGGTGCCGTCCTGCAAGCCGATCTCCATCTGCCCACCCAGGATCACCACCCACTGCGGCGTCACACTCACATGGAACTGACTGCGAAACCCTACCGGGCTGTGCCGCAACTGGTACCCGCCCGTCGCCATCAGCGGCGACAACATCGCCTGGGGCGTGCCCTCGGTCAGCGCGAGTGGCTCTTCGCGAAATTTGGCGCGACCGTCGGTGTCGGTGAACAGGGTGACTTTGGTGAAGGTGGTCATTGAAGAGTCCAAAAATAAGATCAGAGCGTGGCGGTCACGCCGCCGTCCACATAGAGGATATGCCCGTTGACGAAACGCGAGGCGTCGCTCGCCAGGAACACCGCGGCGCCGGCCAGGTCTTCCACGTCGCCCCAGCGGCGGCTTGGCGTGCGGCCGATGAGCCAGCTGCTGAACTGCGGGTCGGCCACCAGCTTCTCATTCAGTTCGGTCTTGAAGTAGCCGGGTCCGAGGCCGTTGACATTGATGCCGTGCTGGCCCCAGTCGATGGCCATGCCCTTGGTCAGCATCTTCACGGCGCCCTTGCTGGCGGTGTATGGCGCGATGTTCGGCCGGCCCAGTTCGCTCTGCACCGAGCAGATGTTGATGATGCGGCCGCGCTTCCTCGGAATCATCTTGCGGGCCACGGCCTGGCCGACGAAGAACACGCTGTCCAGGTTCGTGCGCATCAGCTCGTGCCAATGCGCGGCCGAAAAATCTTCGAGCGGGGCGCGGCGCTGCATGCCGGCGTTGTTGATGAGAATCTCGATCGGCCCGATCGACTGCTCGATGTCTTCAACCGCCGACAACACGCTGGTGCCCTCGGTCACATCGAACGCGCGGGTGTGCACGGTGAAACCTTCACCGCGCAAGACCTGCGCCGAGGCTTCGAGTTTTTCCGCGTTGCGGGCGTTCAGCACGAGGGTGGCGCCGGCTTGGCCGAGGCCGCGGGCCAACGCGAAACCGATGCCGCCGGACGAGCCGGTGATCAGCGCCAGGCGGCCATCGAGTCGAAAGGGATCTGGGGTCTTGGTCGTCATGGCTTTGATGTTTTGGAAGAGGTCAAGGATGAAACGACCGCGGCAACGATGTCCGCGGTGGGCAGAGCCACGTCGAAAGCCAGCGCGTGTTCGTCCGGCGTCGGGGGTTCGAGTGTGGCGAGTTGACTATCGAGCAGGGACGACGGCATGTAGTGCCGCGTGCGCGCCGCCATGCGGCCGGCCAGCATCTGCGCATCGCCGTGAAGGTAGACGAACCGCGTGGCGGCACTGCCCTGGCGCAACACGTCACGGTAACTGCGTTTCAGTGCCGAGCACGACAGGACCAGACCCTGGCCGTTGTGGCTCGCGTCGGCGATGTGGCTGGCCAGCGTCTGCAGCCAGCCCTGGCGGTCGGCATCGGTCAGCGGCGTGCCGGCGGCCATGCGGGCCACGTTTTCCGCGGAATGAAAGTCGTCGCCCTCCAGGAACGGCAGTTGCAAGGCAGCGGCCACCTGCTGGCCCACCGTGCTTTTGCCGCAGCCGCTGACGCCCATGACGACGAGGATGGGCGGCGGCTTGGCGGATGAAGCGCTGGGTGGCGTTGGGGATGACGTTGTGGATGACGTTGTGGGGGAAACCATGGAATTGCAGTGGAAGGCGCAGTCGCCCGCGCCCTCCTCCGTCGCTGCTTCAGTCAATCCGCTGGCTGCTGGCCTGGTCGAACAGATGCGCCTTGCCGTGGTCGATGCCGATCATCACCGTGTCGTCGGGCTTGGCGTTGGTGCGGCCATGCATCACCAGCACCAGCTTGGTGGTGCCGATCTGCAGCAGCAACTCGGTCTCGGCGCCGGTCGGCTCCACCACCACCACTTTGGCCGCCACGCCGTCGCCGGCGGTGGTGATGACCATGTCGGTGGGTCGCACGCCGAAGTGCACGGCCTGGCCGTCCTGCCCGCCCTTCACGTGGTCCGCCGGCCAGCGTGCGCCTTCGGCCTCGACCCAGGTCTGGTCGCCCGCCCGGCGCAGCGTGCCCTTGAGCACGTTCATCGACGGCGAGCCGATGAACTGCGCCACGAACAGGTTGCCCGGCCGGTCGAACAACTCGAGCGGCGTGCCGATCTGCTCGACGATGCCGTCATGCATCACCACGATGCGGTCGGCCATGGTCATGGCTTCGATCTGGTCATGGGTCACGTAGACGGTGGTGGTCTTCAGGCGTTGGTGCAGGTCCTTGATCTCGGCCCGCATCGCCACGCGCAGCTTGGCGTCGAGGTTGGACAGCGGTTCGTCGAACAGGAACACCTTGGGGTCGCGCACGATGGCACGGCCCATCGCAACCCGTTGGCGCTGGCCACCCGAGAGCTCACGCGGGAAGCGGTCGAGCAGCACGTCCAGGTTCAGGATGCGCGCGGCGTTGCTGACGCGCTTCTCGGTCAGCTCGGCATCGGCGTTGCGCAGGCGCAGGCTGAAGGCCATGTTCTCGCGCACCGTCATGTGCGGGTACAGCGCGTAGCTCTGGAACACCATCGCGATGTCGCGGTCCTTCGAGTCGAGCTCGTTCACGACCTTGCCGTCGATGGCGATCTCGCCGCCGCTGATGTCTTCCAGCCCGGCCAGCATGCGCAGCAAGGTCGACTTGCCGCAGCCCGAAGGCCCGACCAGCACCACGAACTCGCCGTCCGCGATGTCGAAGCTGATGCCGTGGATGATCTTGACCTTGCCGAAGTTCTTCTCGATTTTCTTAAACGATACGGATGCCATGGTGTTCTTTCAATTCTTGGGATCTTCTTTGGATCTGTTTCGGATCGCTGTGGTGTTCACGCGGGTAGGGGGGAGGCGACACCGCCCTCACCCCAACCTTCTGTGCATGCGGAGAGCGCGCAAGACCGGATCGTTCAACTCTTCACGGCTCCGGCCGTGAGGCCGCCCACCATGTAGCGCTTGAAGGTGTAGTAGATGGCCGCCGGCGGCAACGCGTAGATCAGCCCGGTGGTCATCAACAGTTCCCACGGCGAATCGTCGGCCGAGAGGAAGTTGCCCAGCGCCACCGCCAGCGTCACACTGCGGTCGTTCGACAGCAGCAGGAACGCATACAGGTACTCGTTCCAGGCCAGCAGCAGCGCATAGGTGCCCACCGCCACCAGCGACGGCACCATCAGCGGCAGGTACACCATGCGGAACAATTGCATCTGCGTGGCACAGTCCATCTTGGCGGCCTCGTCGAGCTCGTACGGCAGCTTGTCGGAGGCCTGCTTCAGCACCCAGATGCAGTAGGGCGAGGCGATGGTCACCATGGCCAGGATCAGCGACCACTGGCTGTTCAGCAAACCATAGTTGCCCATGGTCTTGTACATCGGCACGGCCAGAAACGCGGCCGGAATGAAGTACGTGAACAGCGCCAGGTTCAGCACCGTGCGCCCGCCGCGCAGCTTCAGGCGGCTGATGGCAAAGGCCGCGCAGGTCGACACGATCAGCGTGAGCGCCCCCACGGCCACGGCGATCAACAGCGAGTTGCCCATCTGCAGCCAGAAATGGTCGAGGTAGAAATGCTTCTGGTGGAACACGATGCGGAAGTTGTCCAGCGTGGGCTCCTTGGGCCAGAGCCGGCCCGAAGTGGCCGAGTCCTTGCCGGAGATGGCGAACAGCACC
>JAQGMQ010000854.1 GCA_028292305.1 Rhodoferax sp. | reverse complement strand
GGCGTAGTCGCGGGTGGTGTTGACGGCGTCACCGGCAATGTCCTTGGCGTCGCTGGCCAGGCCCTTGGCGGTGTCGACGGCTTCCGCGCCGAGTGCCTTGGCGTCGTCGATGCTGGGCCGCAGCGCCTGGACGGTGCTGGCGCCGATCGACTTGGCATCGTCCGCCACGCCGCGCGCGGCCTGCGCGGCATCGCGGCCGGTTTGTTGGGCCTCGTCGGCAACCTGGGTCGGGGATTTCGTGTCGTAGGCCATGGGTTGTCCTTGTGTTGCGTTGGGGTTCAGGCAAAAGCGCCTAGCCACCATTGGGGCGCCTCCGTGTTCCGCGCGGTGTGGGCTGGGGTTGTCATCCCGTGTAGGGCAATGCCCGCTGCGCTACGTCCCATGCCGGTCGACGCTCGGCAGTGGCAGCGGTCGGCTCAGGTGGCTTGCGGCAGCAACGAAACGAAGCTGTCGGCCAGCGTGGGCCGCGAGCGCGCCGGCCACACCGCGCTGAGCTCCATGGTCGGCAGCCGATGACCGTCGCGAATCTCCAGGTAACGCACGCCCGGAAACGTCACCCGCGCCGTCGCACTCGACACCAGCGCCACGCCGCAGCGGGCGGACACGCAAGCCAGCACGGTGGTGGTGCGGCTGGCCTCCTGCATGATCTCCGCGTGTTCCCCGAGTTCGCGGATCGCGGTGAGGATGCTCGCACGCAAGGTAGGCGCCTCGTGGTTGCCGAACAGCACCAGCCCGGCACGCGCCAGGTCCACCAGCGACACCTTGCCGTCGTCGCCGGCGGGGAAGCCGTCGTGCACCGCCGCGATCATCCGGTAGCGCGCAATCACCCGCTGCTTCATGCGCGCGTGGATCTCGATCGGCGTGTAGAGCAGGCCCACATCCACCGTGCCGGCCTCCAGCGCGGCCACCTGGTCGAGGTCGGTCATCTCGCGCAGCACGAACTTCACATTCGGCGTCTTGTGGCTGTAGGCGTAGATGGCTTCGGGCAGCAACTGCAGCGAAGCCGTCGCCACGAAAGCTACCGTGAGCCGCCCGGCCACCCCCTGGCCGATCAGCCGGGCGTGTTCGGTGGCCGCGTCGATGCGGGCAATGCCGAGCCGCGCGTCCTCCAGGATCGCCTGGCCGGCCACCGTCAGCTCGGCGCCGCGGCGCGAGCGGGTGAACAGCTTCACGCCCAGCATGTCTTCCATGCGCGCCAGCGCCTGGCTCAACGCCGGCTGCGCAATGCCGAGGGACTCGGCCGCGCGCGTCAGGCTGCCGGCATCGGCCACGGCGAGAAAGTAGCGCAGGTGGCGGGTTTCCATGCGGTGGGCTGAGGGTCTTCTATGGTTGTGCCGCAGGAAGCTTATCGTCGCCGGCGCAATCCGGCCTTCGGGCAGACCCTCGCCCGGCGCCACGGCGCGAACACGTCTATGCCGCGGCGCATGGCGCAGCAGAATGCGCACCGGGCCGCCGGACGGTCGGCTTTCTTGCATGCGACTTGCTTATGAATATCTATGAATGGCCCCGTATCGGCTTATTTGAGCCCGCCGCAAAATCCGCCCCAAGGGTGTCCGGGCCCTGCATAAAACCAAGGAGACAAGACATGAGCAGCAGCACTTTCGGCAAGGAAGGGCGGGGTCGCCGCGCCCTGTTGGGCAGGGTGGCGAGCCTTGTGCTGGCCAGCTTCGCGGGCCTCGGAGGCGTTGCAATGAGCCTGCCGGCGATGGCCGAGTTTCCCGACCACCCGATCAGGATGGTGGTGGCGTATCCGCCGGGCGGCGCCACCGACGTGATGGCCCGCGCCGTGGCGGCCCGGCTCGGCGAACGGCTCAAGCAGCCCGTCATCGTCGAAAACAAGCCCGGTGCCAGCGGCATGATCGGCACCGAATACGTGGGCAAGTCGGTGGCCGATGGCTACACGCTGATCTTCACCGCGGCCGACACGCATTCGATGAACCCGCATGTCTATCCCAAGATCACCTATGACGCGCGGCGCGACTTCACGCCCGTGGCCCAGGTCGGCTACCTGCCGCTGGCGCTGATCATCAACCCGCAGGTGCCGGCGAAGAACGTGGCCGAGTTCGTGGCCTTGCTGAAGCAGCAACCGGGCAAGTTCACCTACGCCTCGTTCGGCGTGGGCAGTTCCAGCCAGGTGGCGATGGAGATGTTCAAGGGCGAGGCCCAGGTCAACCTGCTGCACGTGCCTTTCCAGGGCGCGGCGCCAGCGGTGGCGGCCATCATGGGCGGCCAGGTCGACGCGATGATGGTGCCGCTGACCCTGGCCGAGCCCAACCACCGCGCGGGCAAGGTGCGCCTGCTCGGTGTGGCTGCGGCCACCCGGTTCGCCGGCGCGCCCGATTCGCCCACCTTCGCGGAACAGGGCATGGCGCTCAACTCGGCGCCGTGGGTCGGCATCCTGTCGCCATCGAGGGTGCCACCCGAGACCGTGGAAAAACTCAACCGCGAAGTCAACGCGGCACTTGAAGACCCGCAGATCCGCGAGACCCTGCAAAAGAACGGCCTGCAGCCCTTCACCAGCAGCCAGGCCGCATTCAAGGCCCTGCTCGACGTGGAATACGAGCGTTGGGGCAAGACCATCCGTGACGCCAACATCCGCGTCGACTGAAGGCCGGCCATGTTCGCCACGCCCATGCATCTCCTGCCTCTCTTGCGCCACGCAAGTCATTGTCTGGTGACCGCGCCACTGCTGGTGCTGCTGGCCGCGGGCCCGGCCACGGCGCAGGACAAATATCCGTCGCGTCCGGTGCGCATCGTCGTGCCGTTCGGCCCTGGGGCGTCGACCGACATGCTGGCCCGCCTGGCTGCGAACGAACTCTCGAAGCGGCTGGGCCAGCCCTTCGTGGTGGACAACGTCGGCGGTGCGGGCGGCACCATCGGCACGGCCCAGGTGGTGCGCGCCAAACCCGACGGCTACACGCTGGTGGCGGGCACGCCAGGCCCGATCACCATCAACCCGGTGGCGGCCAAGGGCATGAGCTACGACGTGGTGCGCGACCTGGTCCCCATCAGCCTCATCGCCGAAGGCCCGGGCGTCCTGGTGGTGGGCAAGAACTCGCCCTACAAGACCTTGAAGGAACTGCTGGAGGCGGCCCGCGCCAAGCCCGGCAGCCTGACCTTCGCCTCGGCCGGCGTCGGCGCGTTCAGCCACCTGAACGGCGAGCTGCTGGGCACCCTGGCCGGCATCTCCACCATCCACGTACCTTACAAGGGCTCCGGCCCGGCGCTGCTGGATTTGATCGGCGGGCGCATCGACTTCGAGATGGAGTATTTCCCCGCGGTGCAGAAGCTGGTCGAGACCGGCGAGCTGCGCGCGCTGGCCATCAGCTCGGCCCAGCGTTACCCGCTGCGCCCGGACATTCCCACCATGGCCGAGAGCGGTGTGCCCGGCTTCGCGTCGGCCGCCTGGGTGAGCCTGCTGGCGCCGGCCGGCACGCCGCCCGAAGTCATCGACACGCTGTACCGCACACTGAATGCCGCGGTGCACGAACCGGCGTTGGTCAAGCAGCTCAACGGCCTGGGCGTGATCCCGGGCGGCAACACGCCGGCCGAGTTCGCCGCCTACCTGCAGCGCGAGCGCGACCAGATCAGGAAGCTGGTCGACAACGCCGGGCTTTCCATCACACCCTGACATCGGTCCACCGGAAGTCAACCCATGAAAATCTGGCACCAGAGTTTCACCGTGCTCGAAGACCTGCCGGCCTATGCCGAGGCGATGCGTATCCACATCCGGAAGGTGGTGCGGCACGACACCGAAGTCGTGATGCACGGCCAGTTGCCGGGCACCTATCCGTCTAACTACCCTGGCTCGGACCTGGGCTATGCCAGCCTCTACCACCTGCACGGCGCGCAATGGATCGTGCAGGCGCTGAAGGCCGAGCGTGAAGGCTTCGACGGCTACGCCATGGCCACCCTGCCGAATCCGCTGATCCGCGAGATCCGCAGCCTGGTCGATGTGCCGGTGGTGGGCTACGGCGAAGCTTCGATGCACATGGCCTGCATGCTCGGGCGCAAGTTCGGCATGCTGGTGTTCATCGACCGCATGATTCCGCTGTTCGAAGAACAGATCGCCGGCTACGGCCTCACCACGCGCTGTGCCGGTGTGCGGCCGGTGGGCTTCACGTTCCAGGACGTGCTGGCCGGCTTCGACCAGCCCGGCCCGGTCATCGACCGCTTCCAGGCCAGCGCACGCGAACTGATCCGCCAGGGCGCCGACGTGGTCATTCCCGGTGAGATGCCGATGAACATGCTGCTGGCGCAAAACGGCGTGACCCAGGTCGACGGCGTGCCGGTGATCGACGGCATCGCCGTGACGCTCAAGCTCACCGAAACCCTGGCCGAGCTGCGGCAAAGCATCGGCATGAAACAAAGCCGCCACGGCTTCTTCGGCGAGGCGCCCGACCGCGGCCGCGTCGACCAGATACTGTCCTTCTACGGGCTGGACCGGCTTGCCGGCAGCTGAACCCCAACCACCCGCATCCCAAGGAGAACCCCATGGCCTTGCCAAAACGCATCACCATCCACGAACTCGGCCCGCGCGAGGGTATGCAGATCGAGAAGAACCCGGTCTCCACCGCCGACAAGATCCGGCTCGTCGACCGCCTCTCGGAATGCAACTTCCACGAGATCGAGGTGACCTCGTTCGTCAGCCCCAAATGGGTGCCGCAGATGGCCGACGCCGAAGAGGTGGTGGCCGGCATCACCCGCCGCCCCGGCACGCGCTACACCGGCATCTACCTCAACGCGCAGGGCATCGCCCGCGCCGTCAAGACCGGCAAGCTGGACGTGGAAGGCAGCCTCAGCGTGACCGCCAGCGAGACCTTCTCGAAGAAGAACACCAACCGCAGCATCGAGGAAACGCTGGCCGAGGCCGAGCGCCGCATCGACGTGCTGAAGACCATGAACGTGCCCACCCACGAGGTCAGCGTGATGGCCGCTTTCGGCTGCAACTACGAGGGCAACGTGGACCCGCAGCATGTGGTGCGGCTGGTCGACCGGCTCATCGGAACGGCCGCCGACTACGGCATGGACATCGGCCTGATCCAGCTGGCCGACACCATGGGCTGGGGCAATCCGCTGTCGATCCGCCGCCTGGTCGGCCTGGTGCAGGACCGCTGGCCCGACAAACGCATCAACCTGCACCTGCACGACACACGCGGCCTGGGCCTGATGAACGCCTTTGCCGCCATGGAGATGGGCGTGGACGATTTCGACGCCGCCGTGGCCGGCCTGGGCGGCTGCCCGTATGCCGGCTTCAAGGACGCGCCGGGCAACATCGCCACCGAAGACCTGGTGCACCTGTGCAATGAGATCGGCGTCGAGACCGGCGTGGACCTGGATCGGCTGGTGGACGTGGCCCGGGAGGCCGAGGCCATCGTCGGCCACCCGCTGCCGGGCAAGGTGATGCGCGGCGGCATCCTGCAGTCGTACCGCGACCGCGCGTCCAGCACGTCCAGCACGTCCAGCACGTCCAGCAAGTCCAGCGCCGTGGCGCTGTAAGGCACGGCACACCCATGGCTGACATCTTGTCCAGCGCGCAGTCGGCACCCGCTGACATGCAATCCAACTACGACCAGTACATCGGCATGACCGGTACGCCCAGGCTCGCCCCGGCGCCGCTGGAGCGCGACACCCTGCGGCGTTTCGTGCAGGCCATCATGGACCCGGACCCGGCCTACTACAGCGACGAAGCGGCTGCCGCATCGAAGTTCGGCACGCT
>JAQGMQ010000806.1 GCA_028292305.1 Rhodoferax sp. | reverse complement strand
AGGTGCGACATGCCTTCGTCGAGCCGGCCCACCATCACCAGCATCGGCGTCTGCGTGGTCAGCGCGAGGTAGCCGAAGCTGGCCAGCGCGAACGAAAACGCTATCGGCACGCCGGCGAACACGCAGGTGGCCACCACACCGACGAAGAACACGATCAGGTTGAATTTGCCCAGCGTGGCCCACAGCGGCTGCGCCAGCCAGAACGCCAGCACCAGCACCGCGACGCTGCCCACAGCCACGCCGATCTGCGCCAGCGTGCTGTTGCGCAGCAGACGCAACACGGCGGCCAGCGCCATCAACCCCATGCCGATGGGAATGGCCGCGGCGCGCCAGGCGTTGCTGATCTCGAGCGCGGGCGTGACGATGAAGGCCTCTTCCTCGGCGTACTGGTAGGCCGGCCACATCACCATCGCCAGGAAGGCCAGCGACGCGGCAATGGCCACGGTGTCGAGCAGGGCGCGCGTGCCCGGCTGCATCTTGTTGACCAGCGCCGTCATGCGCATGTGTTCGCCACGGCGCAGCGCCACCACCGCGCCCAGCATCGACAGCCAGAGGAAGAAGATCGACGCCAGTTCATCGGACCACACCAGCGGCGAATGGAACACGTAGCGCGCCACCACGCCGGCGAACAACACCGCGATCTCGACCAGCACGATGGCCGCGGCAATGCTCTCGATGAGGGTGCCGAAGTGGCGGTCGAAGCGGGCCGCACCGGCGCTCAAGGGGTTGGGCGGCGGAGCGTGGGGATCGGGTGCGGCTGGTGCGTGGGACATGGGATCTGGTGAAACTTTGCGGATCGTGATTTGCCCCGTTCGCCCCGAGTCTGTTGAAGGGTCGGTTCAGGCAGGCGCGGCTTCGACAGGCTCAGCCCGAACGGGGGGTGGGGGCAGCCTTTATGCCAGCTTGCCGACCGTCTGCTCGAGCAAGCCCCAGGCCTCGTCGCCAAAACGCCCTTTCCACTCGCCATAGAACCCGGCCTCGCGCAGCTTGGCGCGGAACGTGTCTGCCGCCGGCCGGTTGATGGCCAGGCCCTTGCTCTGCAAGTCACCGACCACGGACTCGTTGAGCTTCTTGATGTCTTCGCGCTGCTGCAGGCCGGCTTCGTTGATGGCTGTGGCCACGATGGTCTTCAGGTCAGCCGGCAGGCTTTCCCAGCGGCGGCCGTTGGCGATGAACCAGTAGCCGTCCCAGATGTGGTTGGTGAGCGAGCAGTACTTCTGCACCTCGTACAGCTTGGCCACCTGGATGATGGGCAGCGGGTTTTCCTGCGCGTCGACGATCTTGGTCTGCAGCGACGAATACACCTCGCTGAACTGCAGGCTGGCCGGCGAAGCGCCCAGGCCTTTGAACATCGAGATCGACAACGGGCTCACCGGCACGCGGATCTTCAGGCCGTCCAGGTCCTTGGCGCTGGCGACCGGCGCCTTGCTGCTGGTGGTCTGGCGGAAGCCGTTGTCCCACATCTTGTCGAAGGCGTACAGGCGCGACTTGCCGATGGCCGCGCGCACGTGGGCGCCGAGCGGGCCGTCCATGGCCGACCAGACCTGGTTGTAATCGGAGAACGCAAAGCCGACGGCGTTGATGGCGGCCACCGGCACCAGCGTGGCGATGACCAGCGCCGACGGGGTGAAGAAGTCGATGCCGCCCGAGCGCACCTGCGACAACATGTCGGTGTCGCCGCCAAGCTGGTTGTTCGGGAAGATCTTGATGTCGACCCGACCCTTGCTCTCCTTCAGGATGCGGTCCACCGCCTCTTGCGCACGCACGTTCAGCGGATGGGTCACGGGCAGGTTGTTGCCGTATTTCATCTGGAACTCTGCGGTCTGCGCGCGCACCGGCAGGGCCGACGCGACCCCGGCTGCGGACACGGCGGAGAGGGTGCGCAGCACGCTGCGGCGGGTGACTTGAATCATGGTGTCTCCTGATTGGAAATTGATGCCTTTTGATGCATCATGGCTCGAAAGGTAGCGAACGATAGAGGTCGGCCCCGTCGCTGTCAAATCCATAAATGATGTTTTTTGATGTATGAATCAGGGTAAACCCGCGTTGTTGAGCGACGTTGCCGCGCGCGCCGGCGTCTCCACCGCTACCGTCGACCGTGTGCTCAACCACCGCCCGGGCGTGCGCCAGGCCACGGTGCAACGCGTGTTCAAGGCCGCGGCCGAACTCGGCTATCTGCCCGAGGCCGACCTGTACGCCGCGCTTGCGCCGCAGCCGATGCGGCTGGCGTTTCTGCTGCCCGCCGGCACCAACCGTTTCATCCGCATGCTGGGCGACACCGTCGGTTATTCGCAGGAACACTGGGCGCCGTTCAACGTGAAATGCCAGGTCGAATTCATCGAGAGCTTCGACCCGGAGGTACTGGCCAAAAGCCTGCTGCGCGCGGGCACGCGCGCCGATGGCGTGGCCTTCATGGCGCTGGAGCATCCGGCGGTGCGCGAAGCCGCCAACACGCTGGCCGAGCGCGGCGTGCCCAGCGTGACGCTGATTTCCGACATCTCCAACACCCAGCGCGTGGGCTACGTGGGCCTGGACAACCGCGCCGCGGGCCGCACCGCGGCCTACCTCATCGCGCGGTTCATCGGGCCGCGACCGGCCAGGCTCAAGCCGAAGGTGGCGATGATCGCCGGCAGCCTGAGCTACCGCGCGCACGAGGAGCGCGAGGCCGGCTTCCTGCACCTGTTCCAGGAACAGTTTCCAGCGGTCGAAGTCGTGGGCCTGCGCGAAGGCCACGACGACGCCGCCAAGAACTATGCGCAGACCAAGGTGCTGCTCGAACAACACCCGGACCTGGCCGGCATCTACAACATCGGCGGCGCCTCGGACGGCGTGGCGCGCGCGCTCAAGGAGGCCGGGCTGGCGAACCAGGTGGTGTTCATTGGACACGGCCTGACACCCGACACCCGCGCCCTGCTGATCGACGGCTGCATGGACGCGGTGATCACGCAGAGCCCGCAGACGGCGATGATGAGCTGCGTGCGCATCTTCACCAACCTGCGCGACAAACGCGAGCCGTTGAGCGGCGTGGACGTGTCGCGCAGCCAGGTGATCTTTCGCGAGAACCTGCCTTGAAGAAACGGCGCCCGGCGTGCCACCCGCCGCTCAGGCCGCGCGGTAGAAATACGGGTCGAGCGTCGAGACCTGCGTGATGCCATCCACCGGCAGCCCGTTGCCGTCCGCCGCGGTGCGGATTGCCTCCGGCGTGGGACCGTCGTAGACGCAGAAGGTTTTTTTCCGGTCGGAGCTGACGTACGAATGCACCCAGGTCACGCCGTCCTTGGCGTTGTTGTCGATGACGGTATGGCAGATCCTGGCGCCGTCTTCCGTTTGCGGGATCGCGAGGCCGTCGGGAAAGCTGCGTTCAACGAGGTAGCGTGGCATGGTGGAATCCTTTCGAAGGCGTTGCGGTCCGGGATCGAACCGTGCCTTCAGGATAGGAAAGCGGCGCCCCGCTGGAGAGGGCGGCACTACCCAATCTGGCCGGGGCCGTTACCCATTTTCAGCGTCTGTGGCAGCAGGCCCCGACGCTGTGCCGTGGCCACCGCCTCGGCGCGGCTTGCAGCGCCGAGCTTGTCGAGGATGGCCTCGACGTGGTGCTCGACCGTACGCGTCGAGCGCGACAGGCGGTCCGCAATCTGGGCGTTGCGCCAGCCATCCGCCAGCAAGCCGAGCACGGTCAGTTCACGCGGCGTCAGGCCGGCGGCGTTGGCGCGGGTGCGTGGCTGGGCGCCGCGCGGCACGCC
>JAQGMQ010000801.1 GCA_028292305.1 Rhodoferax sp. | reverse complement strand
GGGCTTTTTTGTTTGCGGATGCGCTCAGAACATGGTGGCCGAGCCTTCCGGTTTGTGCAGGTACGCGCGCACCGCCGGCACGGAATTGCCGACGATCTTGACCGCGGCGAGCAGTTCCGCAACCGTGACCCCAAAAGCCGCCGCCCAGCCTTCGCGTTCGAAATCCTGGTCCACATGGATGACTTGTCGGTCGGTGCCTGCTTCGTTCATAGCATCCCCACTTGTTGGTTTCATAGGCCACGGATCGTCGTTCGCGTGTAGCTCCCGCCTAGGGCTCCGCGCGTGCGGCGTAGCAGCCAGGCCGAGGCTTCAGCTTTGCCAATCTAGCCGAAGAGACCGTTTTACCGTGTGGCGTTGCCGCTGACCATCCTGTCAACGTTGTCAGCGCAAACGGCGCCGTGCGCGGATTGAGCCGGTCTGCCGGGTTACCCCGCCGCAACCGTTATCATCCGGGGTGACGCGAAACACCGCGACGCCTCTCCGCCACGGCCATTTCATTGCCGCAGCGGCGCATTCCACATTCAAGCATCTGCCCGTAGCTCAGTCGGATAGAGCATCAGCCTTCTAAGCTGAGGGTCACAGGTTCGATCCCTGTCGGGCAGACCAGCTTCATCGTCTTTTTTTTTGCGAACCGCGCCAATCTTCGGCCGTCATGGTTTTCGCTTACCTCCCTAATTTGAGCGTGTCGCGGGCTTGGTCGTGCGGTAGGATGTAACAATCCCCATCGATCCAGCCGAGAAGCGACGCTGATGCTCCAAAACGCCAGGCTGCTCCCGTTCGCACGCGGCCGACAGATCGCCTCCTGGCCTTGGCTGGTGCTCCTGTCTGTGCTGATCGCGGGCTCTGCTTTGTCCGTGCACGAGGCGCGCCGCATCCGCGCGGCCGAGGCCGCGTTGCTCAAGCAAAATTTCGACATGGACGTGGACGACGCCCTGGCGCAAGTGCACGCGCGCGTCGTCGCGCAGGAGCAATTGCTGCGCGCCGGGATTGGCCTGTACACCTCGTCCGACGCGGTCAGCCGGGACGAATGGCATAGCTTCACGCAGCAGATGCGGCTGCGCGGACATTACCCTGGCCTGCGTTCTCTCGGTTATGCCGATCGGAGTTTGCCATCGAGCCAGGCACAGGACCAGGTGGCGATCGCCTACATCGAGCCTACCGACGCCGACGAGCCGGGCGCGGTGCGCAACGTGGGCCTGGTCGGGCTGGACATGGCGAAGCTCCCGGTACTGCGTTCGGCAATGGCCCTGGCCCGCGACAGCGGCGAAGCGGCTCTGTCGGGCAAGGTCGAACTGGCCGAGTTGCCAGGCGTGCCGGCCGAGGTGCAAACCGTCATGTACATGCCGGTCTACGAGGGCCATGCCAAGCTGGCCACCGCGGCCGAGCGAAGAGCGGCGTTGAAAGGTTTTGTCTTCGCTTTCGCGCGGCTCGACGAGATGGTGGAATCGGCCCTGCAAGGCCAGGTGGACGGCATGGCCGTGGAATTGTTCGACGGGCGCCTGCCAGTGCCCGAGGGCCTGGTGTACAGCGCCCGCACCGAGCAACGCCGCAGCGAAACCCCGTCACTGGAGCGAGCCGTGCAGTTCGACATGGGTCAACGCGGCTGGACCTTGCGCTTTGAGGCCCTGCCGGCGTTCGAGGCGACCATGCCGGCCGGGCGTTCCAACTCGGTGCTGGTGGCGGGATTGCTGCTGACCCTGCTGTTCACGGCCGCCCTGGGTATCCTGATGCAGCTGCGCGCCCGGGCCGAACGGCGCGCGGCGTCCATGGGCAGCGCCTACCGGCGCAGCGAAGCGCGGGCCCAGACCATCGTCGCTCACACCGCCGAGGGCATTCTCACGACGGACGCCGACGGCCGTCTGCTCAGCGTGAACCCGGCGGCTGAAGCCATCTTCGGCGTGCCGGCGCACCGCCTGGTCGGCCAGCCGCTCGAAAACCTGCTGCCGCTTCCGCTGGATGAACTGCCGAAAGACCCGGCCGGCGAGACCCTGCGGCGCGATCTGTCGGCCGATACCCAGGACGGCCGCGCGCTGCAATTGCGCACCGCGGCCAGCGCCATGGTGGTCGACGGCCAACCCGGCTATGTGGTGATGGTGAGCGACATGACGCAGCAAAAGCTCGCCGAGCTGGCCGCGGCCCGCATCGCCCAGCTGAACACGGCCATCCTGCAAAGCGCGCCCTTCATGGTGATCAGTTGCGACCGTACCGGCGTGATCCAGAGCGCCAACGCCGCCACCGAACGCATGCTCTGGTACCGGCGCGACGAACTGGTCGGCCGCAGCGTGTTCGAAACCCTGCTGTTGCCCGAGGAACTGGCCGCCCACGCGGCACAGGCATCGATCGACCTGGGCATGCACGTGCCGCCGCATGCGGTTGGCGCGCGGGCGTTGCGCGGCCTGGCCGACGAGAGCGAATGGACGCTGCTGCGCAAGGACGGCTCGGCGCTGCCGGTGAACATGGCGCTCGCCGCGATGCGCGATGCACGTGGCCTGCCCACGGGTTTTGTCGGCATCGCGTACGACATCAGCGAACGCAAGCGGTCCGAGAGTTACATCCGCCACCTGGCGCACCACGACGCTTTGACCTCGCTGCCCAACCGCGTGTTGCTGCAGGACCGCGTCGCTATGGCCATCGAACACGCCAAACGCAGCAATCGCCAGGTGGCGGTGATGCTGCTCGACCTGGACCATTTCAAGCAGATCAACGATTCGCTGGGCCATGGCGTAGGCGATGCCGTGCTGCAGGAAGTCGCCACGCGCTTGCGCAATACCGTG
>JAQGMQ010000522.1 GCA_028292305.1 Rhodoferax sp. | reverse complement strand
TACAGCACCACCGAGACCGTGCAGCTGCTGCTGGACGCCGGCGCCGACCCGACCATCAAGAACCAGCTCGGCCTGAGCGCCATCGACTTCGCGCAGCGCGCCGGCAAGGGCGATGCGGCCGAGGCCATCGCCGCGTTCATGCGCAAGCAGCGCGCCGCCAAAGGCAAATGGTGAGCTGATGCAAAACGGCCGCGTGCTGCGGCCGTTTTCAACGTGCAGGGCAGGGCGGTCGGCCCTGCTTGCCTTACTCTTACTGCATGAACCAGCCGTGGCTGACCACCAGTGACTGGCCCGTCAACGCATTCGTCTCGAAGCCGGCAAACAGCAGCGCAACTTCGGCCACGTCCTGCACGGTGGTGAATTCGCCGTCCACGGTTTCCTTCAGCATGACCTTCTTGATCACGTCGTCTTCGCTGATGCCGAGCGCCGCCGCCTGCTCGGGAATCTGCTTCTCGACCAGCGGTGTGCGCACAAAGCCGGGGCAGATCACGTTGGCGCGGATCTTGTACTTGCCGCCTTCCTTGGCCACCGTCTTGCACAGGCCGATGAGCCCGTGTTTGGCCGTGACGTAGGCCGACTTCAGCACCGAGGCTTCCTTCGAATGCACCGAGCCCATGTAGATGATGCGGCCGCCGTTGCCCGATTTCTGCATGTGCGGCAGTACCGCCCTGGTCGTGAGGAACGCGCCGTCGAGGTGGATGGCCAGCATCTTCTTCCAGTCGGCGAATGGAAATTCTTCGATCGGGTGCACGATCTGGATGCCGGCGTTGCTGACCAGCACATCCACGCCGCCATAGGCCGCCACGACTTCGGCCACGGCCGCGTTGACCTGTTCTTCGCTGGTCACATCCATGGCCACGGCCATGGCCGTGCCGCCGGCCTTGACGATCTCGTCGGCAGCCGCCTGGGCAGCCGTCTTGTTCATGTCGGCAATCACGATCTTGCCGCCTTCGCGGGCATAGGTGAGGGCGATTTCCTTGCCGATGCCGCTGGCGGCGCCGGTGACGATACAGACTTTGTCTTGCAGTTTCATGGGCGGGTTTCCGGTTGGTTGAGGTTGATGAAAAAAGGCGATGCCATCAGGCCAGATAGTCGTGCAGCACCGTCCCCATGCCGAGCGTCATGTCGGTCAGGATGTGGGTGCCGGAGATCACTTCGAGCACCGGCAACTGCGCCACCGGCGCCAGTGCGTGGTGGGCCAGTTGCAAGGCGGCCGGGCCGGTCCATGCACCCTTGATGGTCACGTCTTCCAGGAAGTATTGCACCAGTTCGCAGATGCGCGGGCTGCCGTCCACATGCGGAATGATCTTCAGCAAGAAGTTGGGTGCGCACAGGCCGGCCATGATGGCGGCCTGGTCGGCGCCGCGGTGTTTGTAGCCCATGCTGGCGGTGGCGATGCGCACGGGGCCATAGTCGAGCGTGCCGAGGAGGGTGTCGACTTCAACCGACATCTTCGGCGAGGCCAGCTTCTTCGGGAAGCCCCACAGCTCGCGCCCGCCGGCAATCGGGCCTTCGTCGTTCAGGTACATCGAATGCACGTAACCGCCAGCCCGGCCTTCGAACGTGACCGGTATCACCTGGCCCGACTCGGTGTAGTCGCCGAAGCCCGTGGAATCGGGCATGCGGATGAATTCGTACTTGACGATCGGGTCGGTGATCTGCAGCGGCTCTGGCACCACGGCGCGCAGCGCGTCAAGGTCGGTCCGGTAGGTCACGATCAGGAATTCGCGGTTCACGAACCGGTAGGGCCCAGGTGGAAACGCCGGGCTGGTGAGCGGCATCGCGAACGCGCGGCGCCTGACTTCTTCGATGTTCATGGTGCGATCTTGGTCGGGGTTGGTTTGGTGGGGGTGGCCTTGTCGGCGCCGGAAGCGGCCGTCGCGGTGACGGCGGAAGGGTGGTCGGAACACAGGTCGAAAACGCGCACGCCGGACTCGGCGGGAGCGCGGTCCAGCCAGCGTTTGTCATGCAGCGTGCGGGCCATGTCGGCACGCCCGCTTTCCCAATGCTCCTGCATCGACAGGCGCGAAAACTCATAGTCCTTCGACTGCCGCTCGTAATGTTTGCTGCGGTAGATCAGGTGCACCACATCCACGGCGCTTTCGCAGCGCAGCTTGGACAGTGCCACCACGTCCGGGTCGTCGCGCAGTGCGGCCGGCAGCTTGTCGATCAGCCGTTTGGCCGCCTGGGCGATCACCTGGCGGTCGAGTTCGTTGGTGGTGTTGAGCCGGGTGCGGCTCGAGAAACGGATGTCCTTTTCGCGGCCGGTGACCTCCTGCAGCGAACCCGGCAACATGCCGAGGGCCGCGAACAGATCGACCTGGAACACCGTGCGGCGCCGGCTGCCCGGCTGGTCCAGCACGTACTGCAGCGGCGTGTTGGACACCAGTCCGCCGTCCCAGTAATGCTCGCCGTCGATCTCCACCGGCGCGAACCCGGGCGGCAACGCGCCGCTGGCCATGATGTGCCGCGCGTCGATGGTCTGCTTGGCCGAGTCGAAGTATTCGAAGTTGCCGGTGCGCACGTTCACCGCGCCGACCGACAGCCGCATCGAGCCTGCGTTGATCCGGTCGAAATCAACCAGGCGCTCCAGCGTTTCCTTCAGCGGCGTGGTGTCGTAATAACTGATGGCTTCGAGCGAGCCACGCGGCTGGAATGGCGCCGGCGGAAACCGTGGCTTGAAGAACCCCGGCACGCCGTAGACCATGACCTGCGTCGCGCTGGCCTCGTTCAGGGCCTCGCGCGCCGTGCCGATGCTGGAGATGGACGGCAGCGGTACCGAAGAACTCACCAGCTCCCAGAACTCGCGCAGCCGGGGCAGCCGGTGTTCGGCTGTGTTGCCGGCAATCAGCGCCGCGTTGATGGCGCCGATCGAAATGCCGGCCACCCAGTTCGGTTCGCGGTAGACCCGGCTCAGGGATTCGAACACGCCGGCCTGAAAAGCCCCCAGCGCGCCGCCGCCTTGCAGCACGAGAATGCATTCCTCGTTCGCGTGCGGGTCGGCACGGGTTGAAACGCCGTGGGATCGGTCTGTCGTTGTGGATGTCATGGCGTCGTCGGATTGGAGGTGGCGGTCGAAATGCGGCTGGTCTTGCGGTGGCTTTTTGCCACGGACCAGTTGTCGCATGGTGCATGGTAGGCGTGAAAACGTAAAGAAGCGTTGCGCAGGGATGAAGGTGGGGTGAAGGGGCGCCTTGTGAGATACGTCTATGGGGCTGCGTGTGCTTGGGTAGGATGTCAGTATTACTTCATACGATGTATATTATGTTAACTAAACAATACGCTCCCAGAAGTCATTGCCTTTAGCTTGCCAGCCACCGCTGGCACCAGCCTTTTGATCCCGGGCTTCCCCCCGGCGAACAGAGTCCCAAGGTGACCACGCGCGCACCTCGAAAAGCTATGGCCACAACGTGCTTGATCGAGCCAGCCATCTCCGTGCAACGCCGCGGGTACGGCCAGCCGCCGGATCGTCGGCGCGCGCGGCAGCGCCGTGGGCTGGCGCATCGCGCCCCAACAAAAATTGAAAGTGAATGCTTCAGCGCCGCCCACCAAGACCGACCCCACCGGCGCCGATCCCCACTTTTAAGCGGCGACATCTACCCACCGCGCCGCCAGGAAATGCTCCGCACGTCGACACGGCCGCAATCCCGCTTATAGTGACCCGATCCCCCCAAACGGAGCTTCGGATGGTCCACCTTCTTGCCACAGCTCCTTCGCCCGAGCCAACGCGTATTTCACGGCCCCGCTTGCCGCAGGTCAGCCGCCTGCCGAGGGCGCGCACATGACCGAATCCGTCCTGCTCACCACGGCGCGCGTTTCCACCTTCGATGGCGACAAGTTGATGACCGGGGCGACCGGCTTCTTCTTCGAGCGCGACGACCGGCTGTTCCTCGTGACCAGCCGGCACGTGTTCATCGACACGCCGACCAAGCATTTCCCGAACCGCATCGAGGTCGAGATCCACACCGATGCGGTGAACCTCACCGGCGTCCATTCGCTGTCGCTGTGGCTGTATGCCGATGGCAAAAGCCAGTGGCGGCAGGGCGCCGATTCGGGTGGCGAGATCGACGTGGCCGCGATCGAGATTCCGCGCTCCGCCCTGCCCTCGCCGTCCGCTTTTGTCGCATTCCGGCCTGAGCATCTGCAGGGGTCGCTCGACGAGGTCGAGGTCGGCTCGGCCTTGCTCGTGGTGGGCTTTCCGCTTGGGTTTCACGACGTGATCCACCATCTTCCGGTCGTGCGCCACGCGGTGATCTCCTCGGCGTTCGGGGTGCGTTTTCAGGGCCAGGGCTTCTTCCTCACCGATGCGCGCACACACCGCGGCACCAGCGGCGCGGCGGTGGTGATGCGCAACCCGAACGGCGATGCGCGGCTGCCCTGGAAGCTGCTGGGCGTGCATTCGTCGCGCATGGACATGGGGACGCGCGACCTGAAGCTCGACGAATCGCTCGGGCTGAATTGCGCCTGGTATGCCGACATCCTGTTGACGCTTACGGCGCCAGCGGCCACGCCCCCGCAGATGCAGCAGACGCAGGTCCAGTC
>JAQGMQ010000604.1 GCA_028292305.1 Rhodoferax sp. | reverse complement strand
CCGAAAACACCGCGGTAGCGGTCGTCGTGGCCGTAGATGGTGGTGTTGTACTGGTCGTGCGAACGGGTGGTCAGCAAGGTGAAGACCACGGTGTCCAGCCCGCGGGCGAGCACATCGTTGCGGGCCTTGTGCGAGGGCGTGTCGCGCGGCACGGCATGGGTGAAGAAACCGGCCTTTTTCGACGGCGTGTTCCACTCGCGCTCGCTGGCGGTGTTGCGCAGCCGGAAGCCGCCGGGCACGGCCACGCGCCGATTGAAATCCTTGAAGTCGTCGAACACGGCTTCGATCTTGTCGCGGATGCGGCTGTAGTCTTCGATGAGCCAGAGCCACGGTGTCTTCGAGCGGTGACCGATGGTGGCCGCGGCCAGGCGCGCCACGATGGCGGGCTCGGACAACAGGTGCTCGGACGCCGGCGGATTGATGCCCGAAGAGATGTGCACCATGCTCATCGAGTCTTCCACCGTCACCCCCTGCGGCCCATGCGCCTGCACGTCGATCTCGGTGCGGCCCAGGCACGGCAGGATCAGGGCCTCGCGGCCGTGCACGATGTGGCTGCGGTTGAGCTTGGTGGTGACGTGCACCGTCAGGTCGCACTGGCGCAGCGCCTTCCACGTCTCGTAGGTGTCGGGCGTGGCCGCGGCAAAGTTGCCGCCCAGCGCGAAGAAGACCTTGCCCTTGCCGTCGAGCATGGCCTGGATCGACTCGACCGTGTCCCAGCCGTGTTCGCGCGGCGGCTCGAAGCCGAACACCTGGCCCAGCCGGTCGAGCAGCGCTGCGGGCGGCTTTTCCCAGATGCCCATGGTGCGGTCGCCCTGCACGTTGCTGTGGCCGCGCACCGGGCAAGGCCCCGCGCCGGGCCGGCCGATGTTGCCGCGCAGCAGGAGCAGGTTCACCAGCATCTGGATGGTGGCCACCGAATCGCGGTGCTGGGTGATGCCCATGCCCCAGCACAGGATGCTGCGTTCGGCCTTGGCATATACGTCGCCGGCCGCGCGGATCTGCGCTTCGGAAAGGCCAGACTCTTCTTCGATCACCGTCCACGACTCGGCCCGCAAGTCAGCAGCCAGTGACGCGAAACCGGTGGTGTGTTCGGCGATGAAGGCCAGGTCGAGCAGCTGGTCGCCACGGTCGTCACGCTCGATGACGTGTTTCATCATGCCCTTGACGGCGGCCAGATCGCCGCCCACGCGCAGCTGGTAGTAGTGCGTGCTGATCTCGGTCGAGCGCATGGTGGCCATCTCGAGCTTGTCCTGCGGGTCGGCAAAACGCTCCAGCCCACGTTCGCGCAGCGGGTTGAAGCTTACGATTTTCGCGCCACGCTTGTGCGCCGCGCGCAGCTCGCCCAGCATGCGCGGGTGGTTGGTGCCCGGGTTCTGGCCGAAGATGAAGATCGCGTCGGCCAGCTCGAAGTCATGCAGCGTGACCGTGCCCTTGCCCACGCCGATCTGCGGCCGCATGCCGCTGCCGCTGGGCTCGTGGCACATGTTGGAGCAGTCGGGAAAATTGTTGGTGCCGTATTCGCGCACGAACAGCTGGTACAGGAACGCCGCTTCGTTGCTGGCGCGCCCGGACGTGTAGAAGATGGCCTGGTTGGGATCGGGCAGCGCATTCAGGTGCCGCGCGATGAGGGCAAAGGCGTCGTCCCAGTCGATGGGTTGGTATTTGTCGCTGGTCGCGTCATACACCATCGGGTGCGTGAGCCGACCCTGGTCCTCGAGCCAGAAGTCGCTTTGCTTGGCGAGCTCGGCCACGGTGTATTTGGCAAACAGCTCGGGGCCGGTGCGGCGCGCCGTGGCTTCGGCGGCCACGGCCTTGACACCGTTCTCGCAGAACTCGAAGGTGGACGCGTGGTTGCGGTCGGGCCAGGCGCAACCCGGGCAGTCGAAGCCATCCGGCTGGTTGGCCGACAGCAGCGTCTTGGCGCCTTTCAGCGGGATGTCCTGCTTCAGCAGCGCGTTGGTGACGCTGCGCAGCGCGCCCCAGCCGCCTGCGGGGCCTTTGTAAAGCTCGATTTTTTGTTCTTGCATGGTGGGGGAGTATTTGGCGCCTGGGGGATGGCGTCAAATTGAATCGGGATATGTTGCGATTCAAAAAAGTGATTGGGATGTGGGCGGGCGGATTGGCCAGTTGACCCATGCCGCCTGCTAGCCCGCCACCGTGTCCGCGCGCGTTGACTTGTCCGCTCTCCCGCAGGCGGGAGCGGGAGCGATACCGCCGCGCCGTGGCTGCCGCTTCAGTTGAAGAACTTCGCCGCGCTGATCAGCGTCTTGTAGACACCCCAGGCCAGTGGAATCCCCACAGCCAGCCAGGCCAGTCCGACCGTGGCGCTGCTCGTGTTGCCGCCGCCCGCGCCACCCACCCCGACCTCGGAGGCCGAAGCCTTCTCATGCGCCAACTTCTTCTCTACGGCCAGCTCCGCGTCGGTCATGAAATGCTTGTCCGCCAACGGCCGCACCAACAGGTTGGCAACGAAGCCGATCACCAGCATGCCCACTAGGATGTTCATGGTCTGGTTGTAGACCTGCTCGCGCGGCAGGCCCAGGCCGAGCTGGTACTCGCGCATGTAATTCACCACCACCGGCCCGAGGATGCCGGCCGTGGCCCAGGCCGTGAGCAGGCGCCCGTGGATCGCGCCCACCATCTGCGTGCCGAACAGGTCGGCCAGGTAGGCGGGGATGGTGGCGAAGCCGCCGCCATACATCGACAGGATGATGCAGAACGCGCCGACGAAAGCCAGCTTGCTGCCCGCGCTGGCGCTCGATGGAATGCTGAAGTAAAGCAGGCCGCCCAGTACGAAGAAGACGAAATAAGTCATCTTGCGGCCGAGCTTGTCGGACAGGCTGGCCCAGAAGAAGCGACCGCCGATGTTGAACAGGCTCAACAGCGCCGTGAAGCCGCCGGCCACGGCCGCGATGGCGGCCAGCTGGGCCTTGTCGAGTTCGCCGAACTTTTGCGGCACGCCGATCAGCGCGCCGCCAAACACTTCCTGCAGCATCGGCGACGACATGCCGATCACGCCGATGCCGGCGCTCACGTTCATGCACAGCACCGTCCACAACAGCCAGAACTGCGGAATGCCCCAGACCTTCTTCACGTGCACGTGGCGCTGCGTGATCATGGCGTTGGCGGTGGGTGGCGGCGGCGTCCAGCCGGCGGGCTTCCAGCCGGTGGCGGGCACGCGGTAGCCCAGGGCGCCGGCCATCATGAAGACGAAATAGACGATGGCCATGACCACGAAGGTCTGCATCACGCCCACGTCGGTCGGGGTGGAGAAGGTCTTCATCAGGTCCACCGCCAGGGGCGAACCGATCATGGCGCCGCCGCCGAACCCCATGATGGCCATGCCGGTGGCCATGCCGCGCCGGTCGGGGAACCACTTGATAAGGGTCGAGACCGGCGAGATGTAGCCCAGCCCCATCCCGATGCCGCCGATGACACCGGATCCGAGGATCATCAGCCAGAACTGGTGCAGGTGGATGCCCAGCGCCGACAGCAGCATGCCGCCGC
>JAQGMQ010000602.1 GCA_028292305.1 Rhodoferax sp. | reverse complement strand
ACACGCGCAGCATGTAGGGCAGCAGGCCGCGTTCAATGAGCCGGGGATCGATGCGGTCGCGGTAGTGACCATGCAGCCCGGCGAGTTCCGACCAGTGTGCGTGGGGATGTTCATGGTGCGCGGTGTGCAGGCCGATGTTGAACAGCAGCGGATTCACCAGGCCTTCGAAATTGCGCGCGTAGTTCAGAGCGCCTCGGCTTCGGCACGCGTGTCCGTCGGCATGCGCATGCTGCAGGTAGTTGGTGGCCAGCAGCCAGTGCAGGCCGTGCAACTGCGGCACGATGACGAACAGCAGCGCGCGGCGCCAGTCGATCAGCAGCAGCAGCGCCCAACTGCCGAGCCACGCGCCATACTGCAGCAGGCAATAACGCAACGCGCCCGGCCCCGAGCGGCGCAGGTGCAGCAGCCAGCCGATGAACATCGGGTACAGCACCCAGGCGGCCTGCAGAGGATGCAGCAGATAACCCGGCAGATGGTTGCTGTCGCCGCCGGCGAAACGGTAGGTGCGCGCTGCGTCCCGCGGGCCGTGCCGGTGCCGGTGGTGGTTGGCCACGTGCGCCGGCCAGAACACGAAGGTCGGATGGCCCTGCAGCAGCGTCAAAGCGAAATCGGTGGTGCGGTTGGCCGCACGTGCATGCCGGCCGCGCCACAGGCGTAAATGGGTGTGGTTGTGGTGGATCACGCCGATGCCCAGCGTGAGGAACAACATCAGGCCGTAGGCCGGCCACCAGAAACCATGCACCCACTGCCACGCGGCCAGCGTCGGCAGCAGCGCCAAATAGGCCAGGCATTGCCAGTCGCGCCGATGGCGAAGGCGAAGGCGCAAGGCTGGAACGACGGCCGCGTTGTCAACCGTGTTGGACATGGCCGGCGGCTCGGTGGCGGAACGCAGCGATCTGTGCATCGGCCGCATCGGCCGCCAGCCGGGTGCGGCACAGCCGGTCCATGAAGGTGAACTGGAAGCCGTAGTTGCCGCTGTGGCAGGCGTGGTGCAGATGGTGCCGGCGGCTGGCCGCGAACCAATGGTTGTACGACACGTTCGAGAAGAAGTCGTAGTTCGCATGGCCCACGCTGTTGAAGAACAGGCTGAACACCGGCACCGCCGCCAGCGCCCAGAAGCTGAAGTCGTGCGCCAGCATCGGCAGCAGGATCACGTTGCCCAGCATCAGCGCCTCGACCGGATGGAAGCTGTAGGTCGAAAACGGCGTGCACACCATCGAACGGTGGTGCGGCCCATGAAAGCGCCGCAGCCAGCGGGTGTGCAGCAGGCGGTGGTTGATCCAGAAATGCACGTCGTTCCAGGCGGCAAGCGCCAGAATTTCCAAGGCGATGCGCCAGCCGCCAGGGTCGACCGCAAGCCGCGCCCAGCCCAGTTGCAGCAGGCCCCAAGGCACGACCATGCCCACCCCGAAGATCAGCACCGAGATGGCCGACTGCCGCAGTTCACGCGCGAACTGGCCCGGGTTCAACGGCCTCGGGTCGAGCTGGCGCCCCACGCCCATTGCGGGCAGCAGGTGGCGCGTGAGCCACCAGGTGAGCGCACCGAAGCCGAGGTAGATGCCGCCAAAAAACAGCAGTCCCCAACCCATGACTTCAAGCCAGGAAAGTGATTGAAAGGTGTTCACCATGCAGGCCGCAGTATCGGGCAAACCAGACGCCCTGAACATGGCTGCGGCGGCGCGTCGGCGCCTTTCAGTGCCACGTGACGGTGGTCAGAATTACATTGCCGGCTAGGCCGTCTGGCGCAAGGCGCTGCGCGCAAACATCGGCGACGCCGTGCTGGCCAGCGCCAGCTCGCGCGCCGCCGCCACCAGCTCGGGGCCGATGGCCAGCATGCGCGCCTCGGTCATGCGGATCACCGGGCCGGCGAGCGTCAGCACACCGATGGCGGCTTCGCCCGGCGGCTGCACCGGCGCCCCCATCGAGGCCATGCCGGGCGCGTACATCTCGCTGATCATGCTGAAGCCGCGCTTGCGGGTGGCCTGCAGGATCTTCGTCAGCGCCTTGATGGTGGTGGGCGCGTTGCGGCCAAAGTCTTTCGGGTCGCCGAAGCCATGGCGCGACACCAGGGCGATGGCCTCTTCGTCGCTCATGGTCATGAGCCAGGCGTGGCCGGCCGCGCTGCACGACAGGCACACGTCGATGCCGGTGTCGGGGTCGTAGCGCAGGCCGAAACGCGCGCCCTGGGCCTTGGCCACGAAGGTCAGCCGGTCGCCGTCGACGATGGCCAGCCGGGCCAGTTCGCCGGCGATGTCGGCCACGCGGTCGATCAGCGGCTGGGCGATGTCAACGATGCCGGACTTGCTCAAAAAGCTCAAGCCCAGCGCGGCGAGTTTGGTGGTGAGCGTGTAGGTGCCGTGGTCGCGCAGCTGGCGCACGTAACCGCAGCGGGCCAGCTCGGCCAGCAGGCGGTGCGTGGCGCTCAGCGGCAGGGCCAGGTCCTTGGCGATGCCGGCCAGGTTGGCCCCTTCGGGGCGGACCGCCAGGTATTCGATGAGGCCGAAAGATCGTTCAAGTGTGCTCATGGCGCGGTTGGTTCAATGTGGCCGCAGTGTAATTCTTCGGGAAAATATTTCTAGAGTGGAAATGTTTTCCAATTTCAGTTTTTTCTACTTATACTTCGCCGAATTCGAAAAGAGGACAAGCGAATGTCACGAACACGTGGCCGCCAAAGTCCCGTAACGCATGCGACGCAGCACGGCGCACCCCGGTTGCGCGCCTCAAGTGGAGAAGACAAAGATGAACAGAATCGACCTCGGCGGCAGGACCGTCGTGATCACCGGCGGCTCGGGCGGCATCGGCCAGGCCATTGCCCGCCGCGCACTCGCCAGCGGCGCCAAAGTCTGCGCCTGGGACAACGGCGCTGCCCTGGCCGCGGCCACAACCGAACTCGCCTATCTGCAGGTCGACGTGACCGACGAGGCCGCGGTGGCCCGCGCCTATGCCGACACCCTCGCCCGCTTCGGCCGTGTCGACGTGCTGGTCAATTCCGCCGGCATCACCGGGCCGACCCTGAGCGTGCAGGACTACCCGCTCGACGCCTGGCAGAAGGTCATGGCCATCAACCTCACCGGCACCTTTCTGTGCAGCCGCGTTGTGGTGGCCGGCATGGTGGCGCAGGGCTACGGCCGTATCGTCAACCTGGCCTCGGTGGCGGGCAAGGAAGGCAACCCGCTGCAGTCGGCCTACTCGGCTTCGAAGGCCGGTGTGATCGCGCTGACCAAGTCGATGGGCAAGGAGCTGGCGAAGGTCGACGTGCGGGTCAACTGCATCGCGCCGGCCATGATCGAAAGCGCCCTGCTCGACCAGATGCCGGCCTCCAAGCGCACCGAGAACCTGGCCAAGATCCCGATGGGCCGGGCCGGCACGGTGGATGAGATCGCGGCGATGGCGGTGTGGATGGCATCTGAAGAATGTTCGTTCACCACGGGCGCCACCTTCGACGCCTCCGGCGGCCGAGCCACGTTCTGAAGCTACGTCGCGCTGACCCATGGACTACAAATTCGACTACACGGCGATCACCACGAACGCCTGGGAGCTGTTCGTCGGCTGCCTGCTGACGCTGCAGCTGTCGGTGGCGGCCATCGTGTGTTCGCTGATCCTGGCGATCGGGCCGGCGATGCTGCTGCAGTCGCGGCCCAATGCGCTGGCCGCCCTGCCCGTCAAGATCTTCGTGGAAGTGGTGCGCAACACGCCGTTCCTGGTGCAGATCTTCATCCTGTTCTTCGGCCTGCCGACGCTGGGCATCAAGCTGTCGCCGAACGTGGCGGCGATCGTGGCGCTGACGGTGAACGGCTGCGCGTATTCGATCGAAATCATCCGCGGTGGACTTGAGTCGATCCACAAGGGGCAGTTCGAAGCCGGCTACGTGCTGGGCCTGAGCCGCCTGCAGGTGTTTCGCTTCATCATCCTGAAGCCGGCGCTGCGTGCCATCTACCCGTCGCTGACCAGCCAGTTCATCTTTCTGATGCTGACCTCGAGCATCGCCTCGTCCATCACGGCCAACGAGCTGACCCACGTGGCCGCGCAGATCGAGGCCGTCACCTTCCGCAGCTTCGAGGTGTACTTCACCGTGGCGGCGCTGTATCTGGCGATGTCGATCCTGCTGTCGGCAGTTGCCAGCGTGGTGTACCGCACCACCCTGACCTACCCGACGCGCTGACACGATGAGCACCTCCATCACCTGGGCCCATTTCGCCCTGTTCATGCAGGGCCTGCAGTGGACCCTGATCCTGACCGTCATCGGGTTCGCGGGCGGCGCCATCGGCGGCCTCTTGGTGGCGCTGGCGCGCACGGCGCCCAACGCCATCATCCGCCGCCTGGCCTGGGCCTTCATCGAGGTGTTCCGCGGCACGCCGCTGCTGATGCAGCTGTTCGTCGTGTACTACGGCATCGCCCTGCTGGACATCCCGCTCAACCCCTGGGCCGCCGTGGCCTTGGGGCTGACCTTCCACGCCAGTGCCTTCCTGGGCGAGATCTGGCGCGGCGGCATCGAATCGCTGCCCGGCGGCCAGACCGAAGCCGCCAAGGCGCTGGGCATCCACTGGTGGCCGCGCATGACCAGCGTGGTGCTGCCGCAGGCCTTCAAGGTGTCGCTGCCGGCCACGGTCGGCTTCCTGGTGCAGTTGCTCAAGGGCACGTCGCTCGCGGCCATCATCGGCTTCACCGAACTGGCGCGCACCGGCTCCATCGTCTCCAACCTCACCTACAAGCCGCTCCTGGTCTACACCATCATCGGCTGCATCTATTTCCTGCTGTGCTGGCCGCTTTCGGTATGCGGCCGCCGGCTTGAAAAACGCCTGGCCGGCGGCTTGCGCTGACCGGCGGCACCTTCGCTGCCTTCCTTCCTGTTCCCCCACCCCTTCATGGAGACAAACATGACCTTCAAGCTCAACCGCCGCGCGGTCGTCAGCCTCGGCGCTGCCCTGGCCATCGGCCCCATCCTGCCGGCCCATGCCGATGCGCTGGACGACATCAAGAAGCGCGGCACGATCCGCGTCGGTGTGTTGTCCGAGCTGCCACCATGGGGCTTCGTCGACGCGTCGGGCAAGAACGTCGGCTACGACGTGGACGTGGCCGAGCTCATCGGCAAGAAGCTGGGCGTGAAGGTGGAGCTGGTGTCGATGAACGTGGCCGCGCGTATCGCCCAGGTGATGACCGGCAAGGTCGACGTGCTGGCCGCCACCATGGGCATGTACCCCGACCGCGCCAAGGTGGTGCAGTTCACCAAGCCCTATGCCGCGCTGTCGATCATCGTGATCGCCAAGAAGGCCGAGAACATCACCAAGCTCGAAGACCTGGCCGGCCGCAAGATCGGCGTGACCCGCGCCGCCGCGCAGGACACGGCCATCACCCAGGCCGCGCCGGCTGGCGCCACCATCCAGCGCTTCGACGACGACGCCGCCGTGGTGCAGGCGCTGCTGGCAGGCCAGGTCGACGTGATCGGCGGCAACAACACCTACCTGCTCAACATCAAGAAGGCCATGCCCGACAGCACGTTCGAGCAGAAGGTGGTGATCAACCGCCAGTACATGGGCATCGCGATGAGGCCCGGCCAGAAGGAGTTCAACGCGCGGCTGAACCAGGTGATCGACGAGATCAAGGCCAGCGGCGAGCTCAATGCGATCAGCAAGAAGTGGACGCTGCAGGACCTGCCGGAACTCGTCACCGAGCTGCCGGGCGTGCCGTTCACGGTGCAGTAGGCGACGACGGGAACAACAGGAATGGTTATGCAGCAATCCAGTGTGGCCGGCACCCCCGCCAGTTCGGTCATCTCGATGGCGGGTGTACAGAAGTGGTACGGCGCCTACCACGCGCTGAAGAACATCAACTTCGAGGTGACGGCCGGCCAGCGCATCGTGTTGTGCGGGCCTTCGGGCTCGGGCAAGTCGACGCTGGTGCGCTGCATCAACCACCTGGAGGCCTGCCAGCAGGGCAAGATTCTGGTGAATGGCATCGACGTGACCGCCGGCCATGGCCGCGACATCGACAAGGTACGGCGCGAGGTGGGCATGGTGTTCCAGCAGTTCAACCTGTTCCCGCACCTCACCGTGCTTGAAAACTGCATGCTGGCCCCGGTGAAGACCGGCCGCATGAACAAGGCCCAGGCGCGCGACGCGGCCATGAAGCAGCTGCAGCGCGTGCGTGTGGCCGACCAGGCCGACAAACACCCGGCACAGCTGTCGGGTGGCCAGCAGCAGCGCGTGGCGATTGCGCGCGCGCTGTGCATGGACCCGAAGATCATGCTGTTCGACGAACCCACTTCGGCACTCGACCCGGAGATGGTGAAGGAGGTGCTCGACACCATGATCGCGCTGGCCGAGACCGGCGTGACCATGATCTGCGTCACGCACGAAATGGGCTTTGCCAAAGCCGTGGCCGACCGCGTGATCTTCATGGCCGAAGGCGAGATCGTCGAGGAAGCCGCGCCCGCCGAATTCTTCGGCAACCCGCAGCACCAGCGCACCCGCACCTTCCTCGGGCAGATCCTGTCGCAGCATTGAGCCGCATTGGTCATCACCGATTGACTTTTCGAATACCCGACCCGCACCATGAACCAGACCGTCTACATCCTCAACGGCCCCAACCTCAACCTGCTGGGCGAGCGCGAGCCCGAGATCTACGGCTACGACACCCTGGCCATGATCGAAGAGCGCTGCGTGCAACACGGCCAGGCGCTCGGCTTCAGCATCGACTTTCGTCAGTCGAACTTCGAGGGCGAGATCATCAACAGCGTGCACGAGGCGCGCAAGAAGGCCGTGGCCATCATCATCAACCCGGCCGGGTTGTCGTTCACCTCGATCGCGCTGCTCGATTCATTGAAAACCTTCGACGGCGTGAAGCTCGAAGTACACCTGTCCAACATCCACAAGCGCGAAGCCATCTACCACCACTCGCTGGTGTCGAAGACCGCCGACGCGGTGATCGCCGGGCTGGGCGCCGACGGCTATCTGCTGGCGCTGGATGCGCTGGCCCGCAAGCTGAAGGCGGCCAGGAACGCAGCACCTGCAGTGGCCCACTGAGCCATGGCCACCACCGCGAAAGCACCGCTGCGCATCGGCCTCATGGGCGCCGGCCTGATCGGCCGGGAACACGCCGCGCTGATCCTGAAGAACCCGGCGTCGACGCTGGTCGCCATCGCCGATCCGTCGCCCGAAGCCACTGCCTATGCCGCGTCGCTGAACCTGCCGCTGTACGCCGACTACCACGACATGCTGACCACGGAACAGCTCGACGCGGCGGTCATCGCCCTGCCCAACGCGCTGCATGTCGAAGCCGGCCTGGCGTGCGTGGCACGCGGCCTGCCGATGCTGGTCGAAAAACCGATTGCCGAAAGCGTGGCCGCGGCGCTGAAACTGGTGGACGCCGCCGAGCAGGCCGACGTGCCGCTGCTGGTGGGCCACCACCGCCGCCATAGCCCCGACATCGTGGCCGCCAAACGCGCCATCGACGCCGGTGAACTCGGCGAAGTGACGGCCATCAACGGCATGTGGCTGGTGAAAAAGCAGGACCGCTATTTCGACGCCGCCTGGCGCCGGGAACGCGGCGGCGGGCCGATGCTGATCAACCTGATCCACGACATCGACTGCCTGCGCGCGCTGTGCGGCGACATCGACAGCGTGCAGGCCATGGCCTCCAGCAAGGCCCGCGGTTTCGAGGTCGAAGACACCGCCGCCGTGATCATGCGTTTCGCCAGCGGCGCGCTCGGCAGCTTCGTGCTGAGCGACGTCGTGCCCTCGCCTTTCACCTACGACGTGGTCTCGAACCAGGCGCTGTATTTTCACCACGAGCCGGAAAACTGCTACTACATCGGCGGGCGCAAGGGCACGCTGGCGATCCCGACCATGCACCTCTGGGGCCACGAGACCCCGGACGGCGACTGGCGCGAACGCAGCGTCCGCCGC
>JAQGMQ010000596.1 GCA_028292305.1 Rhodoferax sp. | reverse complement strand
ACGGACTCAGAACCAACGGGGAAGAACCCGTCTCGACAAGCTCACCTCCAACGAAATCGGAGACAAAACAAAACAAAACTCCCCGCCAAAGTCATCAAGCGCTGAACTTCAACACCTGCCCCGCCTGCACACTGGCATCCCGACTCAAGCTCTCAAAAAACTCGCCCTGCCCCTTGGTGTCCATCCACTGCGCCCCATCAAACTTGTAGTGGTACCCGCCCGACTTGGCCGCCAGCCAGACTTCATGCAGCGGTTTCTGCAGGTTGATGACGATCTGGGTGCGGTTCGGGAACACCAACGTGATCATGCCGCCAGTGCGCTGGTTGTCGACGTCGGCATCCCCTTCGTCGTTGATGCGGTCACAGCTCAGCTCGACCGCTTTGAGCAAGTTTTCTGCGCGGTCCATGAATTCCGGGTCGGTCATACAATTTCGCCATGTTGAAGTTAAGACAAATTCTAGTGAACAGCATAGTCCTTGCTGTCAGCGCGGCGGCCTTATCCACTTTGGGTGGCTGCGGTCAGAAAGGGCCGCTGTTCATGCCGTCCAATTCGGCGGCGGCGCAGCGTGCCACGCTGGTGCAGACCTTGAGCCCGATGCAGAGCACGCCGCCACCGCTGGCGCCACCCAACCAGGTGGTGCTGCCGAACGCGGCCGAAACGGCCACGGCCACTTCACCCGCGGCCTCGGCGCCAGCGTCGGCATCCGCGCCCAACTTGCTGGCACCGCCCTCGCCCGCTGTTTCCGTGCCCTGAGGTTAAAGCTTTCAAGGCACCGGTGAAATGACGGTGCCGGCCCGGTTCAACCATCGAACTCAAGCCAGGAGTCGCGGAAGAGCTGCGTTTTGCCATGGCCTCGCCACAGCATGCCACCTATGATCGACCGGCATTCCAACTTCGTCCCAACCATGTCTTCTGTACCTTCTTCCCGCCTCCCCGGCTATCCCCACATCGCCTACGACGACGGCAGCTTGCGCGTCGAGCAGGCCAGTCTGGCCGACTTGGCAGCCAGCCACGGCACACCCTTGTTCGTCTATTCGAAGGCCGCGATGTTGTCGGCCCTGGCGGCCTACCAACGCGGCTTCGCGGGCCGCAATGCGCAGATCTGCTACGCGATGAAGGCCAACTCCACGCTCGGCGTGTTGCAGGTATTCGCACAGGCTGGTTGTGGTTTCGACATCGTCTCCGGCGGGGAGCTCGAACGGGTGCTGGCCGCGGGTGGCATCGCGTCGAAGATCATTTTCTCGGGCGTGGGCAAGACCCGCGCCGAAATGCAGCGCGCCCTGGCTGCGGGCATCGGCTGCTTCAACGTCGAAAGCGAAGCCGAACTCGAGGTGCTCAATGGCGTCGCCGTCGCAGCCGACAAACGCGCGCCGGTCAGCATCCGCGTGAACCCGAACGTCGACCCCAAAACCCACCCCTATATTTCCACCGGGCTCAAGGGCAACAAGTTTGGTGTGGCCCATGAAGACGCGCTGCGCACCTACCAGCGCGCGGTGTCGCTGCCTGGCCTGCAGGTGGTGGGCATCGACTGCCACATAGGCTCGCAGATCACCGAGGAAACGCCTTACCTGGACGCGATGGACCGGGTGCTCGACCTGGTCGCGTCGATCGAAGCCGCTGGCATCACGCTCAAGCACATCGACTTCGGCGGTGGCCTGGGCATCAACTACCAGGGCGACACGCCACCCGAAGCCGACGTGTTGTGGCACAAGCTGCTGGCCAAGCTGGACGCGCGCGGTTTTGGCCAGAAGCAGCTGATGATCGAGCCGGGCCGCTCGCTCGTGGGCAATGCCGGCGTGTGTGTGACCGAGGTGCTGTACCTGAAGCCGGGTGAGCAGAAGAATTTCTGCATCATCGACGCGGCCATGAACGAGCTGCCGCGCCCCGCCATGTACCAGGCCTTCCACCACATTGCGGCGGTGACGCCGCACGAAGGCAGTGGCATGGTGTACGACGTGGTGGGCCCGATCTGCGAAAGCGGCGACTGGATCGGCCGCGACCGCGAGCTGGCGGTGGCGCCTGGCGATCTGCTGGCGGTGTTGTCGGCCGGCGCCTATTGCATGAGCATGGCCAGCAACTACAACACGCGTGGCCGGCCGGCAGAGGTACTGGTGGATGGCGCCACGACGCACCTGATCCGTTCGCGCGAAAGCACCGAAGACCAACTGCGGCTGGAACGCCTGGTCGGCTGATCGCCTGATCGCGAAGGGCAGCCAGGCGGCTGCGCCCGTGACTACTTCGAAAGCTGCCCGGCCATGCGTCCGGGTCGCGCCAAGCGCTTCTTCTTCAAGAACTGCCACACGCGCCAGCCCAGCAAGACGGCGATGATTGCCGCGTACACCGACACTTCGGCGAAGTTGTTCTTGCCGGCGCGCAGCCAGAAGAAGTGCAGGATGCCCAGGCCGGCGATCAGGTACACGAGCTTGTGCAGCATCTGCCAGCGTTTCGCGCCCATGGCCTTGATGGCGCGGTTGAACGACGTGGCGGCCAAGGGCGTGAGCAACACGAAGGCCGAAAAACCCACCAGGATGAACGGCCGCTTGGCGATGTCCTTGGCGATGTCGGCCACGTCGAAGCCCATGTCGAACCAGCTGTAGCTCAGCAGGTGCATCACCACATAGAAGTACACGAACAGGCCGAGCATGCGCCGAAACCGTGCCAGGGCCGGCGTGCCGGTGATCGTGCGCAGGGGCGTGACCGTCAACACGATGCAGATGAAACGCAGCGTCCAGTCGCCGCTGGCGCGGATCAGGTACTCGGCGGGGTTGGCGCCCAACACATTGGCATTGCCTTGCTGGGCCTGAAACACGTTCCAGGCCAGCCACGCGAACGGCAGCAGGCACAGCACGAACACCACGACCTTGGCCGCGGGGTGCAGCAGGACTTTGGCGGGCAACAGCGCGGTAGGCACGGCGGCTCAGTAGTTCTTTTTGAGGTCCATGCCGGCGTAGAGCTGGCCGACCTGCGCCTCGTAGCCGTTGAACGGCAGCGTCTTGCGCTTCTTGGCGAACAGGCCGTCTTCGCCGATGCGGCGTTCGGTGGCCTGGCTCCAGCGCGGGTGGTCCACGTTCGGGTTCACGTTGGAATAGAAGCCGTATTCATTGGCCGCGGCCTTGTTCCAGGCGGTGGCCGGCTCCTTGTCGGTAAAGCGGATCTTGACGATGCTCTTGCCGCTCTTGAAGCCGTATTTCCATGGCACGACGATGCGCACCGGCGCGCCGTTCTGGTTGGGCAGCACCTCGCCGTACATGCCGAAGGTGAGCAATGTGAGTGGGTGCATGGCTTCGTCCATGCGCAGGCCCTCGACATACGGCCAGTCGAGCACGCGCGAGCCGACGAAAGGCATGGTCTTCGGGTCGGCAAGGGTCACGAATTCGATGAACTTGGCGCCGGGCTGTGGCTCCACGCGCTTGATGAGCTCGGCCAGCGAATAGCCCACCCACGGGATCACCATCGACCAGCCTTCGACGCAGCGCAGCCGGTAGATGCGCTCTTCCTGGGCGCTGAGCTTCATCAGGTCTTCGATGCCGTATTTGCCCGGTTTCTTGACCAGGCCTTCGACCTCCACCGTCCACGGCGCGGTCTTGAGGGTGTGGGCGTTCTTGGCCGGGTCGGCCTTGTCGGTACCGAACTCGTAGTAGTTGTTGTAGGTGCTGGCGTCCTTGAACTCGGTGACCTTCTCCATGGTCACCGCACCGGCCACGGCCGATTTTCCGCCCTTCAGCGCCGCGAGCTTGCCCGAGCCGGGGGCCGCCTGCGCCAGCGCGTCGCGGCTGGCCCAACCAGCCAGGGCCACGCCGGCCGCGCCGGTGGCCATGAGCTTCATCAGGTCGCGCCGGCCGTCGTACACACGCTGCGGCGTGATCTCGCTGGACACGGGGTGGATGAAACCGTCGTCGCGGGTCTTGATCAGCATGGTGAATTCCTGTTGGATGTTTTTTGTGGGCCGCGCGGTCCATTCACGGCTGCGGTTCAACGCGCTGGGTACGCAGTAAACGGCGGCACGGTTTCAATCTGCGCGCGGCTTGAAACCGATAGACCCGGTTTTCATCACAAAGTGCCGTAACTGTGCAAACCGCTCAAAAACATGTTCACGCCGAGGAAGGCGAAGCTGGTCACCGCCAGCCCCACCAGCGCCCACCAGGCCGCCACGGTGCCGCGCAGGCCCTTCATGAGCCGCATATGCAGCCAGGCCGCGTAATTGAGCCAGACGATCAACGCCCAGGTTTCCTTCGGGTCCCAGCTCCAGTAGCCACCCCAGGCTTCGGCCGCCCACAACGCGCCGAGCACGGTGGCGATGGTGAAGAACGCGAAACCCACGGCGATCGACTTGTACATGACATCATCGAGCACCTCGAAGCTGGGCAGGCGCGCGGCGATGCGCTGGCGGCCGAAGACGATGGTGGCCACCACCAGCGCCGAGATGCCGAAATAAACCGCCCAGTAACCACTGCCCGCGTCGCCCACCGTCTTGCGAAACACGATGGGCTCGAAACACAGCACGATGCCCAGCAGCCACAGCGGCGCGAGCTTGTACCAGCGCGTCTGGCCGGCCTGCTGCTTGATCAAATAGGCGAAGGCCACCATGGCCGACAGCGCGAAGGTGCCGTAGCCGATGAAGTTGGCCGGCACGTGCAGCTTCATCCACCAGCTCTTGAGCGCGGGCACCAGCGGCTGGATTTCATGGGCTTCGCGCACCACGGTGTACCAGAGCAGAAAGCCCACGGCCGCGCTCACCACCAGCATCACGAAGGCACCCAGCGCGCGGGTCTTGTATTGCGCCTCGAAGTACAGGTAGAACGCCGCCGTGAGCCACGAGAACAGCACGAACACTTCGTACAGGTTGCTCACCGGGATGTGGCCGACATCGGCGCCGATCAGGTAGCTTTCGTACCAGCGCACCATGGTGCCGATCAGCGCCATGCCGATCGCCACCCAGGTCAGGCGCGAGCCGATGGCTTCCAGGCTGCCGCTGTGCTGCGCGGGCGCCAGCATGCCGAGCCAGTAGAAGATGGTGCTCATGAAGAACAACATGCTCATCCACAGGATGGCCGATTGGCTCGACAGGAAATACTTCAGCCAGAAAACGTTTTCGGCACGCGCCAGCTGCGCCTGACCTTCGACCGCGCCGCCGCCCTGGTAGGACGTGATGGCCAGGAGCGAGAAGGCGACCACCGCCAGCGCCAGCCAGCGCAAGGGCCGCCAGAACCAGGCCAACGCCACCAGCGCGGGCACCGCCCCCACCAGAATGCCGCGCTCGTACACGTCCATGTAGGCGCCGTAGCGGTTGAAGGTGAACAGCGCGCCGGCCAGCACCAGGGCGGCAAACACCCAGTCAAACGGGCTGCGCCGCGAGAAGAAACCCTCGTTCAGCGTGATGGTGCGGGCGGCACGCTGCGCAGGCGTCTAGGCGGCGCCATGGGCCGCAGGGCCGGTCGCGGTTTTGGTAGCGGTATTCATGATCCTTCTTTCACCTTGTCCACCCCCAGCAGTTTCATCGCGAGGTGTTCGAATTCGCGGTCGCCATCCATCGTCTTGCGGTTGGTCGACAGCGCCATGGTTGCGCTGGTGGCAGCGGCATCGCCCTCGGTCGGCGCCAGCCACACCCACACCCGGCGTTCGCGCACATAGAGCATCGAAAAAATGCCCAGGATGAGCAGCGCGCAGCCAAGATACACCACATTTTTACCCGGCGCACGCGCCACCTGGAACACGCTGGCCTGCACCTGCTTGAAATCGGTGAGTGCAAAGGCCATCGGCGCCGGATACAGCTGGGCATCGCTGAGCGACAACACGGCCTGCGTCATGAAGGCCTGGGTCTTGTCGCTGGGCACGAGCGGGGCCAGTTTGTCCTGCTCGCGTGTGACCTGGGCCAGCTCGAACAACACGCCGTTCAGGATGCGCACCAGCACTTCGCCGGCACGGGCGCGTTCGGCCTCGGGCACGTTGGCCTCCATGAAATCGGCAATCGCCTGCAGGCCTCCCGTTGGTTTGCCGGCCGGCGCCGCACCGGGCTCGCCACCGGCGAACAAGGTCATCGCGCGGTTGGCCGATGCGGCCAGTTGCTGGCCCAGCCCGGGTTTGGTCGGGTCTACGGCCTTGGCGGCATAACGCCGCACGGCCTCTTCACGCAGCGCCGGGTTGGCCAGGGCGCTGCGCAGATGCAGAAAGCCTTCCATGCCGCCCTCGTCGTCCGCCGGGATGCGCAGGTAGCGGAACGCGTCGACCGGGTTCTCGCGCATGCCGAACAGGAAAGACGGCGCGCCTTCGCCGGTGTCGACTGGCAACATGTAGTTGTGGAATTCGCGGGCCTGGCCCGAAGCGTCGCGCAGCTTGTAGGAAATGCTCGGGCCGACGTTGCGCAGCTCCTTCTTGGTGACGGTCTTGTTGGCCGCGCCCAGCCGGGCGTCGATGGACGCACGCAGGTCGACCCCGCGCACGTCCACGCCGGCTCCGCCTGCACCACCTGCACCACCTGCAGGGTCGGCGCCCGTGCCGAAGTTCTCCACGTTGATGACCCGCAGAGCCGTGTATTCGAGCGTCAGTTCATCGGCGCTGGGCCCGCCGCCTTTGGACAGCTTAGAGGTTCCGCCGATCACGCCATCGATCTCGAACGGCTTGGTCGCCTCGTTCATCGGAATCGCCTGCAGCTTGACCGAGGAGCCGCCGTCGTCGAAGCTCGATTGGTAGATCTCGACCCCGCGGTAGCGCGCCGGGTGGTTGACCTCGACCCGTGCCGGCGTGGTCTCGCCGGTGTCTCGGTCGTGCAGCAGGATTTCGCTGGCGAACAGCTTGGGCATGCCGGTCGAGTAGTACTCGACGATGAACTTCTTGAGCTCGATGGCGAAGGGCAGGTCCTGCACCAGGATGCCGTCGGCCTGGTTCAATATGGCTGTGCTCGACTGCGTGCCCTCGGCCACCAAAATATTGCCGCGGAAGGTCGGGTTGCCGGGCGGCAGCCGGTGTTCGGGCTTGACGTCGGCGATCATGCCGCCGCCGGTATAGGCGCTCTTGCCGGTGAGCAGCATCTGCGCCCGCACCACCAGGTCGCCGTCGAGCAGGCCACCGATGCACACCAGCACGATGGCGCTGTGCGCGGCAATGTAGCCCACCTTGTTGATCGCGCCCGCCTTGGCGGCCACCATCCAGCCCGCGCCCTGGGGCGTTTCACGCTGCTGCAGCTTGACGCGCCAGCCGCCGCCCACCAGCAGCTGGCCCACGCGGTGCGCCGCGGCTTCGGGCGTCTCGGCCAGCGTGTTTTCCGCGCGGTGGTGAAAAGCCTTCAGGCTCTGCGCGCGGATGTTTTCCTTGTAGGTGCGCAGGTCGGTGATGATCTTCGGCGTGTTGCGCGCGATGCACAGCGAGGTGCTGGTCACCAAAAACGCCAGGATCAGCAGAAACCACCAGGCGCTGTACACCGCGGTCAGGCTGGCGGCCACGAACACCTGCGACCAGAACGGGCCGAACTGGTTGATGTAGTTGCCCAGCGGCTCGTGCTGCTTCAGCACGGTGCCGATCACCGACGCGATGCAGATGACGGTGAGCAGCGCGATGGCGAACCGCATCGACGACAGCATTTCGAACACCGCGCGCAAGAGCGGCGAACGGGTCTTGACGCGGACGCCTTCGGTGGTGACGGACATGGGATGTGTTGAGTTCTGGAATCAAAAAGGGCGGGTCATCGTGGATGCCCCGCCCTCTTAGGTGCCGAATCCGGCACTAGGTTCAATCAGCGGAGGCCGGCGATGTAGTCGGCCACGGCCTTGATCTCGCGGTCGTTCAGCTTGGCGGCGACCTGCGTCATCGGCAGGCTGTTGACGCGGGTGCCGTCGCGGAAGCCGGTGAGCTGGGCGGCGATGTAGTCGGCATGCTGGCCGGCCAGGCGCGGGTATTGCGAAGGGATGCCGCTGCCGGTGGGACTGTGGCAGCCGGCGCAGGCGGGCACCTGGCGGTCGGAAATGCCACCGCGGTAGATGCGTTCGCCCACGGCGACCAGCGCCTTGTCCTTGGCAAAGCCGGGCTTGGCCTTCTTGGCCGTGACCCAGTAGGCGATGTTGCGCATGTCGTCTTCGCTCAAGGCCGAGGCGAAGCCCTGCATGATGGCGTTCTTGCGTTTGCCCGACTTGAATTCTTCGAGCTGCTTGACCAGGTATTCGGGGTGCTGCTGCGCCAGCTTGGGGTTGGCCGGAATGCCGGAATTGCCGTCGGCCGCGTGGCAGGCCGCGCACACGGCGGTGAAGCTGGCCTCGCCCTTGGCCAGGTCGGGCTTGACGACCTTGGTGGCGGCGGCCGGCGCGGCGTGGGCGGCCGGTTCATCCGCTGCCGAGACGTTCAACAACGGGGCTGCGAGCACAGCGGCGACCAACAAGGAGGCGAAGAACTTCATAGCGGGTGTCTTATCGAGGGTCTTATGTGGAGCTTCTATCGGGGCGATTCGTTAGCGATTCGAAGGCGCAAAACCCCTTGATTCTACAATGAGGGTCCAGCTCTCTTCTCGAGGGCGCGTCGAAGATTGCATGACCAACACCTCCCCTACCCGAGCCCGCAAGCCTGCCGGCGCCGCGAAATCGCCCACTGCGGCCCCCAAAGTGGCCGCAGCCAAGTCGGCCGCGGTCATCGCTTCCGGCTGGATGCACACCGCGCGCTTCCTCACCAC